>JAWLDL010000067.1:0-9003 GCA_041686675.1 Spirochaetia bacterium
ACGACAGGACGGCGGTGCCGGTACTGAGATAGCGCAGCTCGGCGTCGCGCACCAGTCGTCCGACCAGCACGACCTGGTTGATGTCAGCCATATCAGTCCTCCTGGCGTACCAGCAGGAACCGCAGCATATCGACTTTCAGCTTGAGATGATCTTCTGTCTGCTGGACGGATGCGGGATCCATCTCTACCACGAAGAGGTAGTAGTGGCCCTGACTCGTCTTGTTGATGGGATAGGCCAGTGTGCGACGGCCCATGTCGTCTTCTTTGGTGATGGTGGCGCCCATGTTCTGCAGCTCGGTACGCACGGTGTCCCGGCCGGCATTGAACGCCTCATCCTCGGGGCGGAATACGCACACCGCCTCATAGGTTCTCATTAGGTCCTCCTTATGGACTCAATCGACCATCGGACAGCTTCCGATGGTAAAGAGGTTTACGCAAGCTACTATGTGCGCGCGGGCCGTGTCAAGTACGCACGCAGGGGGGTCGATAATGGTACAGGAATGACCTCTCGAGTCAACTACGACGACAACATATTCTTCGTCCACGCAATCGTGAAGTCCCTGCGCTCCGGGCTCATACTCGACATCGATCCCGAGCTTTTCAAAGACAAGGTGCTCGAAGACATCTTCTTCGTGGACTCCACGCTCATGAAGATCCTTTCCCAGCTGCGGGGCAATCCGAACCTGATCCGTCGCGCCGAGTACCTCAAGGCGCTGCTTCGCGTCGAGAACGCCTTTCTCGACTTCCTCAGCGACATTCTCGCAGCCGAGCGCCCCCTCGCGGAGAGTCTCAGCCCCTTTTCCCACAAAGTCCGTGCCTGTCGATCTTCTCACCAGACGACCCACACCGAGCTTCAGAGCATGCTGCACCGTCCCGAGGACCACGCGCCGGAGGAGGACGTGGTCTCCCAGGAGGAGCTCGGTTTTCTCCTGCAGGAGGACGAAGAAGGCGACGGTTCCGACGGCTGAGCTCGGTAACCGGTAGAACTCTCTGAGCGTTCCACGCTATTCTGCATATGTATGGACAGACTGCGGAAGACAACGATCGTATGCACGCTGGGCCCGGCCGTCGACAACCTCGACAGCATGAAGGAGCTTCTCCGCGGCGGCATGAACATCGCCCGGTTCAACTTCTCCCACGGTGACCACGAGGAGCAGGCACAGCGGCTCGAGATGATTCGACGGGCAAGCGCCGAAACCGGAATACCGGTCGGCATGCTCCTCGACACAAAAGGCCCCGAGATCCGCACCGGCGTCATGGCCGACGACGCCAAGGTCGAGCTCGAGGCCGATGACCGCATCACTATCACCACCGACGAGGTGGAGGGTACAGCCGAGCGTATCAGCATCACCTACAAGCAGCTTCCCGGGGAAGTCGGCCCCGGCAAGCATATCTTCGTCGCCGACGGCCTGATCGATCTTGAGGTGGTCTCCGTTGAGGGTTCCGATGTGCACTGCGTCGTTCGAAGCGGCGGTACGCTCGGGAGCCGAAAGAACGTCAACATTCCCGGCGTGCGCGTCTCTCTGCCGGCGATCACCGAGAAGGACAGGCAGGATATCGCCTTTGCCATCGATCACGGCATGGATTTCATCGCCGCCTCGTTCGTGAGAAAGCCCTCCGACGTCACCGAGATTCAGCGCATCCTGCAGGACAGCGACTGCAACATACATGTCATCGCCAAGATCGAGGATCATGAAGGCCTCGAAAACATAGAAGAGATCGTTCGCGTTTCCCAGGGCATCATGGTGGCGCGCGGCGATCTCGGCGTGCAATTAAGCATCGAGCAGATCCCCCTCGCGCAGAAGCGTATAATCTCGGCCTGTAACCGAGAGAACAAGCCGGTCATTACCGCCACACAGATGCTCGACTCCATGATTCACAACGCCGACCCCACGCGGGCGGAGCTCACCGACGTAGCAAACGCGATTTTCGACGGCACCGATGCGGTCATGCTCTCCGGGGAGACTGCGAGCGGCGCCTACCCGACGCGCGCGACCGAAACCCTTCACCGCATCGCCATGGCGGTAGAGGAATCGCCGGAGTACCTCAGCCGCTGCGAGAAGCACTTCTCTTTCCACCAGACCTCCTCGGACATCGGCCACGCCATTGCCAGAGCAGCCTACCTCGTGGCGCGCGACATCGAGGCAAGCGCGATCGTCGCACCGACGATCCGCGGGAACACGCCGCGGCTCCTGAGCAAGTTCCGCCCACGGGCGAATATCATCGCGGTGACGACCTCCGAGACGGCGTTCCGGCAGCTGCTGCTGCCCTGGGGCATTTTCCCCATCCTCTCCGAGCACGTGACCGACTCCGAGCTCATGATACAGAAGGCCCTGCAGCGTTCGTTGCACCGGGGCTACGTCGAGCGCCTCGACAAGGTCGTCACCGCCGCCGGCATCCCCGTCAACTCCCCTTTCCCGATGAATACCATCAAAGTGCACTTCCTCGGGAACATCCTCAACCGGGGCCACAGGGCGGTCGGGCACACCTGCTCCGGCCGTATCGTGAAGGCGGCGACGGCCGAGGAGGCCGCAACTGCGATCAAGGGCACGGGGGATGAGATTCTCCTCACACCCACGCTGGAGCCCGAGCACCGGCCCCTCCTCTCTTCGGTGATCGGCGTGATAGTCGAGGGGGAGACCTACATCTCACCCGATGAGACACGGGAGGCCAATCCCGAGCTCGTGCTCATCGCCGAGGTTCCCAACGCGGTCTGGCAATTCGAAGACAGCCAGATCGTAAGCCTCGATGGTGGTGAGAAGATCATTTACGAGGGGCTACTTTAGGATCAGCACGACACGGAGCCGACAGATGACCGAACATTCCACCGTCTCATATCATGGGAAAGTCGAGGAACTCTCGCTTCTCTTCGAGATAAGCCAGCTCCTCGACCAGAGCATGGAGCTCGACCGCATCATATACCCGGTACTGCAGACGCTCGCAGACCGCCTCGGCATGCGCCATGCAGCCATCACCCTGCTCGATCGTAAAACAGGCGAGCTTTCCATAGAGTCGGCCTACGGCTATTCTTCGAGTGAGCAGGCGCGGGGACGCTATCAGCTCGGCGAAGGAATCACCGGGAAAGTGGTACAGACCGGCCAACCCCGGGTCATTCCACGCATAAACGAGGACCCGCTGTTTCTCAATCGCACGGGTGTGCGCAAGAACACCGACGATCTCTCCTTCATCTGCGTGCCGATCAAGCTCGGAAACGAGACCATCGGCGCGCTCAGTGTGGACTGTGAGCCGGCGGAAGAGAGCGAGCTCGAGAGCACGACCCGGCTTCTGTCGATCGTCACCTCGCTGATCTCGCAGGCGGTGAAGCTCAGGCAGAACATCCTCGAGGAGAAGCGCCAGCTCGTCGAGGAAAACACGCGCCTTCAGAACGAGCTGCGCGCCCGTTTCCGCCCGCAGAATATCATCGGAAACTCCCAGGCCATGCAGGAAGTCTTCGATATGATCGCGCAGGTGGCGCGAAGCGAGGCCACCGTGCTCATCCGCGGGGAGAGCGGCACCGGCAAGGAGCTCGTTGCCCATGCCATTCACTACAATTCGGACCGCGCCGACAAGCCCTTCATCAAGGTGCACTGCGCGGCGCTGCCGGAGACCGTCATAGAAAGTGAGCTCTTCGGTCACGAGAAGGGCTCCTTCACCGGGGCGATCAGCACGCGCAAGGGACGATTCGAGCTTGCCCACGGCGGCACCATCTTTCTCGATGAGATCGGCGACCTCGCGCCGCTGACGCAGGTCAAGCTGCTGCGGGTGCTGCAGGAGCGGCAGTTCGAGCGGGTCGGCGGAAACGAGACCCTCCGCACCAATGTCCGCATCATCACCGCGACCAACCGCAATCTCGAGGAGGCGATGGAGCAGAACGAGTTCCGCGAGGACCTCTACTATCGCCTCAACGTGTTTCCCATTCACATGCCCCCGCTGCGCGATCGAAAGAGCGACATTCTGCTGCTTGCCGACCACTTCGTGGAGAAGTACGCGGAGAAGAACCACAAGGACATTCAGCGCATCTCCACGCCGGCCATCGACCTGCTGTCGAGCTACCACTGGCCCGGCAACGTGCGGGAGCTCGAGAACGTCATCGAGCGGGCGGCCGTGCTCTCCATCGACGGCGTCATCCACAGCCACCACCTCCCGCCGACGCTTCAGTCAGCCGAGTCGACCGGCACCGTGGTCTCGGGCTCCCTGCAGGCGCAGCTCGACAACCTCGAGCGTGAGCTCGTCATAGACGCCTTGAAGTCCACCAAGGGCAACATGACGAAGGCGGCGCAGCTTCTGCAGATAACCGAGCGGATCATGGGGCTGCGGGTGCAGAAACACGGCATCGATCCGCGCAAGTATCGTACGCGCTCGTAGGACCGTTTTCCCGATCCTACATTTTTGTATCCTCTAACCCTCGTTTCTACACTTACGTAGGTTCCGCAGCGGCTCTGGGAGGCTCCGGGGCGGCCGGGGCGACGGCGCCGACGCAGCACCCGTGGAAGTAAAGCTCGCCCCCGGCATGAGTTATGGCGGCGTGCAAACCCGTGCCCCCAAGGTTGGCACAGGAATTGCAAAAGGAACCGCAACAGGTAACTTCAAGGAGGGTATGCTTGATGAAAGCACGATTGTTCACCCTGTTCATTATCGTCGGGTTGCTTGCCGGTGGCGGCACGGCCGTAGCTCAGGACCAGTCCACGGAAGAGGTGCTTGCGCTCTATTCTCAGGCCTTCGACATGATCTGGCTGATCCTCGCAGCCGCCCTCGTATTCTTCATGCAGGCGGGCTTCGCGATGGTCGAAACGGGTCTCACCCGCGCCAAGAATGCCAGCAACATCATCATGAAGAATCTGATGGACTTCTCCGCCGGTGCCGTCGCCTACTGGGCTGTCGGCTGGGCCCTCATGTACGGAGCCCCGAGTCTTGGCGGATTCATCGGGAGCAACGGCTTCTTTCTGTCCTACACGCAGGAGACGATGAGCGCGTACGGCGTAAGCGACATGTCGGCGATCTTCCGCGACTGGATGTTCCAGGTCGTGTTCGCTGCCACCGCTGCCACCATCGTCTCCGGTGCCATGGCGGAGCGGACGAAGTTCGTCGGATATCTCATCTACAGCGTCTTCATCTCCGGTCTCATCTATCCGATCTCCGGTCACTGGGTCTGGGGTGGCGGATGGCTCGCTGAGCTCGGCTTCCACGACTTTGCCGGCAGTACGGTTGTGCACTCGGTCGGCGCATGGGCGGCCCTCGTCGGATCGGCGGTTCTCGGCGCGCGGCGCGGCAAGTACGTGCGGGTAAACGGGCAGGTCACGGTGAAAGCGATCCCGGGCCACAACATGCCGCTCGCCGCACTCGGCGTGTTCATCCTCTGGTTCGGCTGGTACGGATTTAACGCCGGCAGCACGCTCTCCGGTACCGATCTGTCGATTGCCCACGTGGCCACTACGACCACGCTGGCAGCATCAACCGGTGCAATCGGCGCGATGATCACGTCCTGGATGTGGTTCGGCAAGCCCGATCCGTCCGTGTCCCTCAACGGGGCGCTGGCAGGGCTCGTGGGTATAACGGCCGGAACCTGGGTCGTGAGTCCCCTCGGCGCGGTCATCATCGGCTTCCTCGCAGGGATCATCGTGGTGCTCTCGGTCGAGTTTCTCGACAAGGTACTGCATATCGACGATCCTGTTGGTGCGGTGTCGGTGCATGGAACGGCGGGTGCGTGGGGTACCATCGCCGTTGGGCTGTTCGCGGACGGCGTAAACGACCCCGGCATCGTGGGTCTGTTCTACGGCGGCGGCGCAGCTCAGCTCGGCGTGCAGGTGATCGGCGTGCTGGCGGTGTTCGCCTACGTAGTCGTTGCTGCGCTCATTCTGTTCGGCATCCTGAAGGCGCTTGGCCTGCTCCGCGTTTCGGAGAAGGAAGAGCTGCAGGGCCTGGACATCGGCGAGCACGGCGTGGAGTCCTACAGCGGATTCCAGATCTTCACTTCGATGTAAAGGAGGTCGAGCAGCATGAAACTGATTATTGCCTATATTCAGCCGCATAAGCTGAGTGACGTGAAAGAGGAGCTGTACAAGGCCGAGGTCTACAAGATGTCGGTGACCAACTCCATGGGTGCCGGACAGCAGAAGGGCTACACCGAGCACTACCGGGGTGTCGACATCGAGGTCAACCTCCTCAAGAAAGTGCGAATTGAGATAGCCGTCAACGACAGCTTCGTTCAGCCGACGATAGACGCGATCGTAAAGGGAGCGCGAAGCGGGGAGATCGGCGACGGCAAGATTTTCGTCGTACCGCTCGAGGAAACGATTCGAATCCGAAGCGGCGAGACGGGAAACGAAGCCATCGGTTGAGGCTGTCTGCAGCCATCCCTTGCCGGCGGGCGGGATTTCGGGGGGAAACCCCGGGGTCTCGCCCGTCTTTTTTTGTTCAGTTACAATATTGCCCGTGACGCAGGAGTTTCAGTCCCCCCGCCCCACAGTCCCGGAGCTCACCTCCCGATGCCCTTCGGTTCCCGAAGAGGTCATACGCCGCTACGTCGAGCGCTTTCCCGAGCACTACTTCGAAACATTGCAGGCCGACGAGGTCGAGGCACATCTCAGCGCCCTTGCCGCCCTCACCCCCGAGGATCCCGTTCGCGTACTGATCCGGCAGACGAGCGATGGAGCCGAGGTGACGTTTATCTCCTACGACGCCCCCGGTGAGTTCTCCGTGCTCGCCGGCCTGCTCTCCGCCACCGGCTTCGATATCGCCTCGGGTGACGTGTACACCGAGGCGAGGACCGCGGGCGATGCGTCGGAGTCGGGCGGCGCAGCGGACGGCGGTGCGGGCGGGAGCACCCGGGACGGTGGTCGGCGACCCGGCGCGGGTGGGAGCACCCGGGACGCCGGCTCCGCCCTCCATCCCGGTCCCCATCCCGGCCCACGGCCGCATGCGGGCGCCGGCCGCAGCCGCGGGCGCCGACCGGGCCACGGCGCACGATCGTGGTACCGGCGCGCAGGCTCCTTCCCGGCACCGGCCGCGCAGCCCCCCACCCGCTACATCGTGGACCGCTTTCGCGGAACCCCTCGCGCCCCGCTCGAGACGTGGTCGACGGAAGTAACCACCAAGGCGAGGGAGTATCTCGGCCTGCTCCACCGCGGCACGCAGGAGAGCTACAACGAGACCAAGCGACGCATCACCGAGGAGGTCGCCTCGGCCCTCGATCGCTTCCCCGTGCGGCAGGAACGGGCCCTCTACCCCGTGGAGGTCGATGTCGAGCCGGGAGGGACCACGACGCAGATGCGGGTCAGCGGGGTGGATACGCCCTTCTTCCTCTACGCCCTCTCGAGTGCCCTCGTGCTGCATGACATGTCGGTGGAGCGGGTGGAGATCCACACCCGCGGCGAGCAGGTAGAGGACCTCTTCGAGTTCGTCGACGCCTCGGGGCGCCCGGTCAGCGATGAGCGCCGGTTGAATCAGATTCGCCTCTCGGTGGCCTTCACCAAGCAGTTCACCTACTTTCTCACCGTTGCTCCCGACCGCTACCAGGCCCTGCTGCGCTTCGAGCGGCTCATTCAGGACTTCCTGACCCTCTCAGAGCGTGACCGGATGGACGCCGTCCTCTCGAGCCCGAAGATCCTCCAGGACCTCGCCCGCCTCCTCGGGGCAAGCGACTTCCTGTGGGAGGACTTCATTCGCATGCAGCATGAGCAGCTGCTGCCCCTCCTTGCGAGCTCCGAGGAAACGGTGCTGAGTCACTCACCGGAGGAAGTGCCGGGCCTCCTCGCCGCCGCTCTCGAGAAAACCGAGGGGTTCGAGGAGAAACGGCAGGTTCTCAACGATTTCAAGGACCACGAGACTTATCTCATCGACCTCGACCATATCCTCCGCGGTGAGCTCGACTTCTTCTTCCTCAGCTCCCGCCTCACCGCCCTTGCCGAGGCCGTCATCGAGTCCGCCTACCGCATCTGCTTCAACGCCCTCGCAGCGCGCTACGGCACACCGCGCACCGTTGCCGGGCTCCCGGCCAACCTCGCCGTCATGGGGCTCGGCAAGCTCGGCGGGGAGGCGCTCGGCTACGCCTCCGACATAGAGATGATGTTCGTCTACAGCGACGACGGCAGCACCGACGGCGCCGAGCCCATCCGCAACGCCGAGTTCTTTGCCCACCTCGTAAACGAGATATCGGGCTTCATCCGTGCCAAGCGGGAGGGCATCTTTCAGGTGGATCTGCGCCTGCGGCCCTACGGCGCCGCCGGCGCCAAGGCGTCGAGCCTCGCGCAGTTCGCCCGCTACTACTCCGGGGAGGCCTCGAGCCTCGAGAAGCTCGCCCTCGTGCGCATGCGACGTGTCGCGGGCCACGAGGAGTTCGGCCGACGCGTGGAGCGTCTTCGGGATGACCTCGTCTACGCAGCCGACAGCATCGACCTCGCCGAGCTCAAGCGCCTCCGCGCCCTGCAGCTCAAATCCAAGGGCCGGGCGGGACAACTGAATGCGAAGTTCTCCCCCGGCAGCCTCGTGGACCTCGAGTACAGCGTCCAGATCCTCCAGGTGACCCTCGGTCGCACGAACCCGCGGCTTCGCACCCCGCGGATCCACGTGGCCCTGCGCGAGCTGGTCGCTGCCGGCCAGATCGACGCAGCCGAGGCCGACAGGATCGTCGATGCCTACCACTTCCTGCGAAAGCTCATAAACGGGCTGCGGATGCTGCGCGGCAACGCCATGGACCTCTTTCTGCCGGCGGTTGACTCCCTCGAGTACCAGCACCTCGCCAGGCGCATGGGCTACACCGGAAGCGGCGAGCTCGGACCGGCCGAGCAACTTCATGTGGAGTTTGAAACGCGCACCGCGCAGGTCCGCGTCTTCGTCGAGCGCGAGCTCGGCCGCGACGCCCTGCCCGGCGCTCCCCTCGGTACGGTCGCAGACATCATTCTCTCGGATCATGTCGACGAGGAACGCGTGGCCGCGATTCTGAGCTCAGGCGGCTTCCGTGCCCCGGAGCGCAGCCTGCGCAATCTCCGCAGCCTCTCGGGAGAC
>JAWLDL010000068.1:0-8995 GCA_041686675.1 Spirochaetia bacterium
TCCCGCTCCGGGTAGAAGGCCGCGGCGTATACCTTCCTCACGTGATGCTCCACCGAGGCGGTGGGCGAGGCGAAGGTCGTAAAGTCGTGCTCGCCGCAGAGCGCGGCGGCCATGCGGTTCCAGATGCGGATATCGGGGCGGTTTTTCAGACGCACGCAGTAATCTTTCAGATGCGGCGGGATGATCTCCGCGTGGAGCAGGTAGTAGCGGTACTCCCGGCTTATCGCGTCGTAGCGTGCGTGGAACTCGGGGTGCACCTCACGCGATCGCATGACCCTGAGGTCGAGCGGGAGCTGCGTGTTAATGGCCTCGCGGAACTTTTCGGCGGGGATGGAGGGATGGTCCGTCTCGAAGTTCGCGCACTGCGCCCGCGCGTGGACGCCTGAGTCGGTGCGCCCGGCCGCGTGCAGCACCACGCGCCGGCCGTGGATGCGCGCGAGGGCGGCTTCGAGCTCTCCCTGCACCGTTCGCCCGGCGCTCTGCACCTGCCAGCCGTTGAACGCGGTGCCGTCGTAGGCGATGTCGAGCAGGATGTTACGAGACATCCTCCGCCTTTTCCGGGTCTTTCTCCTCGAGCCCGAGCTCCGTTGCGATCTGCTGATAGACCTCCCGGGCGTTATCGAGGATGGCCTGCGGCTTGTTCTTCGAGGCCTTGCCCATACCGAAGATCTTGGCGATGGTGCGCTTCGCACGCTGCAGCGCGATCTTGCGCTGCTCGGGATCGTCGCGGGCGCCGTAGCGGTAGTCGAGGTAGCCGACGAGGTAGAGCACCCCGTCGTAGCCATAGTTCTTGTCGAGGTCAGGTCCGAGGGGGAACTGCTGCGGCAGCGATTCCTCCCCGGTCTGCTCGAGCTCCACCGATCGCTCGTAGAAGAAGCGGGCCTTTCGATAGAAGACTCTCGCGAGATAGTCGTAGTTCTCCTGGGGGCTGCGTCGGTGCAGGTCGTTGCAGAGCCAGGCCGCGCGCAGGCTCGAGAGCCCCTGCTTGAAGGTCGGGGAGAACTCCTTCGGGAAGAGGTCGTAGCACATGACGGCAAAGAAGTAGCTAGCCACCCCTTCCTCGAGGTCCCGGGGCTCGGTGAAATCGAGGCGCTTGAAAATGCGGTGGACGGTCTCGGTGCGCCGCGTGCGGTCGGCGTCGATCTTTCCGCGCACGGTCTCGGGGATCTCGAGAAAATCCTGCGGATATGCGGCGTAGAAACAGTCGGGGCAGACGGTCACGGGATAGATCAGGGGATACACCCGCCCGTACTTCTGCGAGGGCTCATACTGGCGGCGGAGCTCATGGGTGAGCGACCCCGCGATGAGCCTGCCGCGCCCGGTACGAAGCTCTTCGCGATAGAAGGTCGTCTCGCAGACCGGGCAGACGATGGGTTTCCTGGAAAAAAACGTGACGGTGCTCTCGCTCACCCCTTCTCTCCTTCTATGATGACCACCGCGATGGCGTTGTCCACCTCGTGGGTCATCGACACATGCACCGACTGCCCGCCGAAGTGATGAAGCTTCTCCCGCGCCCTGCCGTGCAGCATCATCTCGGGCTTGCCCATGGAGTTGTTGCGCACCTCGATCTCCCGCAGTCGCACGTCGCGCAGCCCGATGCCGAGGGCCTTGCCGAAGGCCTCCTTGGCGGCGAAGCGAGCGGCAAGGGACAGCACCATCGAGTGCCCGCGGCTGAGCGCGGTCTCGAGCTCCCGCGGATGGAAGTAGCGCTCGAGCAGACCCTGGCGGTCCGCCCACTGCCGCATGCGCGAGACCTGTACGACGTCTATACCGATTCCAAGAATCACGTGTCTATCCCCGTTCCCCGGTCAACCCTGCCGCTCTCTCACCGTGACTTCGATCTCGCTGGGCTCATAGCGTAGCACGACGAGGCCCTGCGGCACATCCGGTCGCACGGAGAGACGGTAGGTTCCCGGCGAGGTGATGGGAGAGGCGTCAATGATGAGCTGCACCTGATCGGGATCGATCTCCTCGAGGTCGAGCTGCCGCCCCTGCACACGCACGGTGCCATTCGGCAGCTGCCCCTCGATCTGCAGCTGCGGGTCGAGCCCGAGCACGACGGTTTCCACCGGATCGAAGGTATGGAGTACCACCGTCTCCTCTATGATGCCGCGGAACTCGACCACATCGCCGCCGAAAAAGGTCACCAGCGGGTCGGGCCGCTGCAGGCGCACCCGGACGCTGAAGTCCTCGCGGCGACCGGTGAGCTCTATGTCCTCGGTCGTCACCTCCTCGATATCCTCCACCCGGCTGCTCGGCCCCTCTATCTCCACCGTCGAGGGCGAGATTCGGTACTGGGTGAGCTCGTAGCCGGTCGGCGGGAACCCCGTGAGTGAGGGCTGCACATCGACGACTTGCTGCATCGTCTCCTCGAGAGTGATGGTCACCTCGAGGGGCTCGACACCGATTTCCAGCGGCTCGATACCGCGCGCGGTGCCCTGCCGCTCCACGCGCACCGGCGCGAGAAACTCGCCGGCGGAGTCGTGCTCGGTGAGGTCGACGTAGGCGCGGATATCCTCCTCGAGGATCCGGAAGATCTCATCTGACTCCCCCCGAAGGCTCACGCGCACGTTGTCGGGATAGTTCGATGCCGGCACATAGCCCTCGGGAAGCTCGAGCTCGAGGGGCACGCTGAAAAAGCGCTCCTCGAGCCGTGAGATGTCGTGGAAGAACAGCAGCAGAATTGCCGCGGTAAGCGAGAGCGCCTTGGCGGGCCAGTTGTGCAGGAGTCGCGCGAGGAGCCGTTTACTCTTCAATGCGTGCAACCTCCTCCTGTACGGTCCCGGCGGTCTGCATGTTCAGAAGCTCGGCAAGCCGCCGCCGTACCACAGTGGCCGACAGGTCGTAGTAGAGGTTTCCGTCGTAGGAAAGCGTGAGCGCGCCGGTCTCCTCGGAGACCACCAGCACAACCGCATCGGTCTCCTCGGTGACGCCGAGGGCGGCGCGGTGGCGCGTGCCGAAGCTGCGGCGCACATCGAGCTGCTCCGAGAGGGGGAGAAAGCAGCCTGCGGCCACGATCTTGCCATCCTCGATGATGATGGCGCCGTCGTGGAGCGCGGTCTCGTAGCCGAAGATCGACATGATGAGCGGTGAGCTGATCTCCGCATCGAGTCTGGTCCCGGTCTCGATGATGCTTTTCAGACCCACCGTGCGCGCAAAGACCACAAGCGCGCCTCGCCTGTCCGCTGAAAGCCTCTCGACGGCGCTCACCACCGCATCGAGCTCGTAATTCTTGGATCTGCCCGAGAGCTGCAGCAGCCTCCCCTGCCCGATGCGGGTGAAGATCTTTCTGAGCTCCGGCTGGAAGATGATGGCAAGACCGATGACGAGGCTCGGCGCGAGGAGGTTTATGATCCACAGCAGCGTGCGCAGATTGAGGAAGAACGCGGTGGCGTAGAGGAGCACGAGAAAGAAGGCGCCCTTTATGAGCTGGATGGCGCGGGTCTGAACGAGGATCTGGTAGCCCTTGTAGATGATGAAGGCAAGGAGGAGAACGTCGAGGGTGGGAAGCACCACCTCGCGCAGGATCCAGATGTCGGTCAGAAAGCTCATTGCCGCTCCACTGTCGCTATCGCCTCGAGCATCGTCACAAGCTGCACGGTCTCCGCAACGTCATGCACGCGAAGGATATCGGCACCCTCCCGCGCAGCCCAGGCGTGCGCCGCGAGTGTC
Organism: Spirochaetia bacterium; assembly: GCA_041686675.1. Classification (GTDB taxonomy): domain Bacteria; phylum Spirochaetota; class Spirochaetia; order DSM-27196; family PWMO01; genus JAAAOH01. Next base: position 3,673 of record JAWLDL010000068.1, read on the forward strand.
CCGGTGAGCCGCTCCTCCACCGGCAGGGGCTCCCCCGCCTCCCCCGCCTCGCCGAGCACCTTCCCGATGAAGGACTTGCGCGAGAGCCCGACGAGAACCGGCATATCGAGCTCGGCGCGGAAGCGCGAGAGCCCGCGCAGGATGCGAAGGTTATCGGCGACGGTCTTGCCGAACCCGATGCCGGGGTCACAGATGATGCGATCCCGGGCGATACCCGCATCCGTAGCTACCGCGATCCGTTCGCGCAGCACCTCTAGAATATCGGCAACGGTGTCCTCGTAGTGAGGGCGCCGCTGCATCGTCTTCGGCGTGCCCTGCATGTGCATGAGCACCACCGGCACGCCGCGGGCGGCAACGAGGGGAGCGAGCTCCGCGTCATCGCGCAGGCCCGAGACGTCGTTTACCATGTCGGCACCGGCCGCAAGTGCCGCCCCGGCAACCGCCGCCTTCCGCGTGTCGACCGACACGGGGATGTCGCTTTCCGCGCGAAGGGCCTCGATGACCGGCACCACACGCTCCCGCTCCTCCTCGGCTCCCACGGGATCGCTCCCCGGGCGGGTGGATTCCCCCCCGATATCGAGGATGTCGGCGCCCTCGCCGATCATCCGGCGGGCGGCGGCGATGGCCGCCTCTCGGGTCTCGCGCCTGCTTCCGGGATAGAACGAGTCGGGCGTGCAATTGACAATACCCATGACGAGCGGTCGCTCGCCATGGGTCACTGTGCGCTCAGAGTCGAGCCGTATCGGGCTGTACGAGATTTGCCGACCGGACACCGCTAATTCCCGTGAATATACCACGTTATGGCGATGACCTTCAATCCGGCACTCCGGGATGGTTCCGGTCGTGCGGAGAGCAGGAGGATATTACTTCCTCTTCTTGTGTCGGTTCTTGCGAAGCTTCTTCTTACGCTTGTGCGTAGCGATCTTCTTGCGCTTTCGTTTTCTTCCGCAAGGCACGGGCACATCTCTCCTTTGAAGTAGAGTCGAGCTGGTTGAATGGTCCCTGAAAGGATTTCTACCAACCGGTGGACGCTAACAGTACTAGGCCGACGCCCGACGTGTCAAGCAGCGCCCGCGGCGAGCGCATCGAGGGCGGCCTCGTCGCCCGCTTCGATCCAGCGCACCCCCGGTAGCCTGCGGAAGAAGGTCATCTGGCGTTTGGCGTAACGGCGCGTGCCGCGCACGATCTCTTGCGCCACGGCGGCGAGGCGGTCTTCACCGAGGGAGGCAAAGGCCGCATCGCCCGCTACTGTGAAGAACTCCCGGTAGCCGATACCCCGAAGCCCCGGAGCCCGTGGCCCGTATCCCATGCGGCAGACAGCCTCCACTTCCGCGGGGAGCCCCGCCGCCATCATGGCGCCAACACGCTTCCCGATACGGGCCGCAAGCTCACCTCTCTCGCGCCACAGACCGACGAGCATCACTTCGAAATCCTCCCGCGGCGTCTCGGGGACATCGAAGCTCGAGAGGGGCCGGCCGGAGATCTCGTAGACCTCGAGGGCCCTCTGGATGCGGTAGGTGTCGTTCTCCGATATGCGCCCGGCGGTAACGGGGTCGACGCGCTCGAGCTCGGCGTAGAGGGCCTCCGCCCCCTCGGCCTCGAGCCGTGCGCGAATGTGCGCCCGCGAGGCGGGCGTGCCCTTCGGGGTTCCCGGCAGGCCGAAGACGAAGTTCCGGATGTAGAAGCCGGTGCCGCCTGCAATAATGGGAAGGCGTCCGCGGGCGGCAATCTCGGGGACGAGCTCCTCGGCTGCGGCTACGAACTCTCCTGCGTGGTACTGCTCGTCGGGATTGCGGATGTCTAAGAGGTGATGAGGCAGCGCCGCGCGCTCGGCGGGGCCGGGCTTGGCCGTTCCGATGTCGAGGTGGCGGTAGACCTGCATGGAGTCCGCGCTGATTACCTCCGCGCGGCCGGCAAACCGGCTGAGGAGGACGTCGGTCTTTCCGGCGGCGGTCGGGCCGAAGAGGCACAGAACGCGGGGCCGGGGCACGTCTATTCCTCGATCTGGAACTGAACCTTTCGTGTGAGAATCTGCTTGATGGCGGTCGAGACGACCTTGCCCTGGTTGGCGTCGAGCTCCTCGTCACCGGTGACGGTAATCTGATAGGCGCGGCGTATGGATGCCGCGGTGAGCTCGTAGATATTCGAATCCTCGTTTATGAGTTTGTCCATCGGGATGATCACGGAGAGGGCCTCCAGTTCGGTTCGTCGTATTTCCTGTGAATGTATCAACTTCCGGCGCGTTCGTAAAGAGCCTTCGAGGATCCCCGGAGCGCCCGGTGGTGCCGCATAACGGCAGCGTCGCCATAAAAGCACTATATGTAGCGCTTTTTTCAATTTTTCACTTGAAAAGTGCGCGGTGAATCCGATACACTCCGTATCGGACTGAAAAAGTCAGCATTCGGGGCGCCGCGGCGCCTGATCACAAAACACCAGCAGGAGGGGCAGGGGTGAGTACTCAGCATGTCATAAAGAGAGACGGAACGCGTGCGGGATTCGACGGGAGCCGCATTCGCGAGGCAATTGCAAAGGCAATGGAAGCGGCGGGCAGTGACCCCGCATCCCTCGGGCTCGACGGTATCGTGGAGGAGATCATCGCCGAAATCGGGACGACCGTTGCCGACCGCTCACCGGGCGTCGAGGAGATACAGGATATCGTCGAGCGTCGGCTCGTCGCCGGAGGGCTCTACGAGGTCTCCAAGAAGTACATTCTCTACCGCGAGCGCAGGCGCGAGGAGCGTGAGCGCGAGCAGGCCGAGCGCATCCGGAAGGCCGCCGAGGGAAGCCTCCAGGTTGCCAAGCGCGACGGAAGCTTCGAGCCCTTTGACGCGGCGAAGGTCCGCCGCACCCTCGAGCGCGCATCGGCCCACGTCGAGGTACCCGACCTTGCCCCGGTCATCGAGGAGTTCGAGCGGAGCCTCTTTGACGGCATATCCGCGGCCCAGGTCCACCAGGCCCTCATCCTCGCCGCCACCGCATTCGTGGAGCGCGACCCTTCCTACAACCGCCTCGCCGCGGGGCTTCTCATGCAGCAACTGCGCCGGGACGTCTTCGGCGCCTCCCTCGCGGGTCGGGCGGCCGAGGGCGCGTACAAGGAGGCTTTCGTCTCCGGTATCCACCGGGGCGCAGAGAGCGGGCTCTTCGACCCCGGCCTCCTCGAGTTCGACCTCGACCGCCTCGCCGCGACACTTCGCACCGAGCGCGACGAGGAGTTCACCTACCTCGGCCTTCAGACCCTCTACGAGCGCTACCTCGTGAAGGACCACGGACGCCTGCTCGAGACGCCGCAGGCCTTCTGGATGCGGGTGGCGATGGGGCTATCTCTGCGGGAGGACGACCCGACCGCCCGCGCGGAGGAGTTCTACGAGAACCTCTCGAGCCTTCGGTTCCTGGCATCGACACCCACCCTCTTCCACTCCGGCCTCACCCATCCCCAGCTCTCCTCCTGCTACCTCTCCACGGTGGGCGACGACCTAAACCACATCTTCAAGGTGATGAGCGACAACGCGCAGCTTTCGAAGTGGTCCGGCGGGATCGGAAACGACTGGACCCGCGTGAGGGCCACCGGCGCGCATATCAGCTCCACGGGAGTGGAGAGCCAGGGCGTGGTCCCCTTCCTCAAGATCGCAAACGACACCACCCTCGCCATAAACCGCAGCGGAAAGCGCCGCGGGGCGACCTGCGCCTATCTGGAGACCTGGCACCTCGACATCGAGGATTTTCTGGACCTCCGGCGGAACACCGGTGACGACCGGCGCCGCACCCACGACATGAACACGGCGAACTGGATTCCCGATCTCTTCATGAAGCGCGTGCGCGAGGGCGGGAACTGGACGCTCTTCTCCCCCGAGGAAGTCTCCGATCTGCACGACCTCTACGGCCGCGCCTTCGAGGAGCGCTACACCTACTACGAGGCGCAGGCGCAGGCGGGCCGAATCAACAAGTACCGCGTCGTAGAGGCGGTGAAGCTCTGGCGGAAGATGCTCACCCGCCTCTTCGAGACCGGGCACCCCTGGATCACCTTCAAGGACCCGGCGAACATACGGAGCCCGCAGGACCATGACGGAGTGGTGCATAACTCGAATCTCTGTACCGAGATAACGCTCAATAACTCCGACACCGAGACCGCCGTCTGTAACCTCGGCTCGGTGAACCTCGCCCGCCACGTTACCGCCGATGGCGTCGACCACGAGCTCCTCGGCCGCACCATCGCCACGGCCATGCGCATGCTCGACAACGTCATAGACATCAACTTCTACCCCACCGAGGAGGCACGACGCAGCAACATGCGCCACCGGCCGGTGGGCCTCGGCCTCATGGGATTTCAGGATGCGCTGTTCAAGCTGCGCCATCCCTTCGACAGCCGGGGGGCGCAGGCCTTTGCCGACGAGATCATGGAGTTCATCTCCTACCACGCCATCCTTGCCTCCTCGACGCTCGCCGCCGAGCGCGGCGCCTACGAGAGCTTTCCCGGCTCCAAGTGGGACCGCGGCATCTTTCCGCTCGATACCCTCGATATGCTCGAGGCCGAGCGCGGCGTGGCAATCCCCGTGCCGCGCACGAGCCGCATGGACTGGACGCCGGTGCGCGAGCACGTCGCCCGCCACGGGATGCGGAACTCCAACACCATGGCCGTCGCGCCGACTGCGACCATCTCCAACATCGCCGGGAGCTATCCCTGCATCGAGCCCATCTACAAGAACATCTACGTGAAGTCCAACATGTCGGGTGAGTTCACCGTCATAAACGAGTACCTGGTGAACGACCTCAAAGCCCGGAATCTCTGGAACCAGGAGATGCTCGAGGAGCTGAAATACCACGACGGCGACATAAGCCGCATCGACGCCGTCCCGCAGGAGCTGAAAAACCTCTACAAAGAGGCCTTCGAGATCGACGCCCCGCGCCTCGTGCAGCTGACCGCGCTTCGCGGCAAGTGGATCGACCAGAGCCAGTCCCACAACGTGTTCATGAAGGGAGTCTCGGGCAAGAAGCTCGAGGAGATCTACATGACCGCCTGGGAGCTGGGCCTGAAGACCACCTACTACCTGAGGAGCCTCGGCGCCTCGCAGATAGAGAAGTCGACCCTGGACGCCAGGAAGTACGGCTACACCCAGAAGCGCGACACAGGACAGCCGAAGCCGGCGGTGGCCGCCGGAGCGGGCGCCGAGAGCGCGCCTGCCGGCGGGAGCAACGGAAACGGCACGGGGCCAGCGGGACGCGCCGGCGACGCCGCCACGGGTGAGCGCCCCACGCGGATTGCGGCAACGGCTGTGACCACCGACGCCGGCTTCGCGGCGAGCATCGCCGGCATGACCTCGGCGAC
>JAWLDL010000069.1:0-8991 GCA_041686675.1 Spirochaetia bacterium
CTCGCGGGCATCGTCGAGGCTGATGCGGATCCGGTCGGCACTCATGATTCCGGCCCCGCGGGTCTCCCGCTGTCGTCGGCATTGCCGCAGATGGGACAGGGGGCAATGGTGTTGCGCCCGCCATCCTTGGCAGCGTACAGGGCCTCATCGGCCATGCGCACGAGATCGGCGGCTGTGTACTGCTCGCCGGGTTGCAGAGAGCAGTAGCCCGCGCTTATGGTCACCTCCCGTGCCACCGGCGAGTCCGGGAAGGAGAGGCCGCGTTGCTGCACCTGCTCTCGGATGCGCTCGGCTACGCGGGCCGCGCCGGCGCAGTCGGTGTCCGAGAGCAGTACCGTGAACTCCTCGCCGCCGTAGCGTGCCACGAAGTCGCTCGATCGCTCTACAGCCTCTGCAAGAGTGGCGGATAGGCTCTTGAGGCATTCATCGCCCTGGGGATGACCGTAGAGGTCGTTATAGCGTTTGAAGGCATCGATGTCGATCATGATGAGCGCGATCCTCGCCCCCGAGCGTCGCGCGGTGTTGAATGTGTCCTGCAGCTTGAGGTCGAAATATCGCCGGTTGTACAGACCCGTGAGCCCGTCCTTCACCGAAATCTCACCGAGTGTCCGGTTGGCCTGCTCGAGCTCGCTGCGGCGGGAGTCGAGCTCCACGACCCGCCGCGCGAGAACCTGTCGCTCACGCAGGCGCACCACGATGTAGAGAATCAGTATGGCGAAAAGGACGTAGGCGGCAACCGCCCACCACCTGCGCCAGGGAGGCGACTGCACGATCAGGTGAACTCTCGCCGGCTCCTCGCTCCACACCCCGTCGCTGTTGGCGCCCTGCACCAGGAACGTATAGCGTCCGCCGGGAAGGCGGGTGTAGTTGGTATAGTTCCGCGTCCCGCTCTCTGTCCACTCTTCGTCGAAGCCCTCGAGCTTGAAGCGATAGGTATTCTTCTCCGGAGATGCATAGTCGAGAGCGATGAACTCGAATCCGACCGATCGCTCCAGGTGCGAGAGCTCGATGTGGCTCTTATCGAAGGTCACGTCCCGGGGGGTCAGTGATTGACCCCACACCGACACATCCACGATGTGCATGCGCGGGCGATGAGTATTGGGCTCGCGAATCGGTCCGTCAAGCACTGTGACGCCGTGACCACCGCCGAACCAGAGTGAGCCGTCGGCATCCTGCAGTGCGCCGCCGGAGAATCCCAGACCTCCGAGGCCGTCCTCCTCATCGAGATTGCGGAAGTGCTCGCGGGCCGGGTCGAAGACCGAAATGCCGTTGCTCGTCGCAAGCCACAGCTGCTCGTCCTCGTCTTCGAGCATGGCGATGACAGTGTTTGCCGGAAGACCGTCCGCCCGGGTGTAATGAACGAATGTATCCCGCTCGCGGTCGTAGCGATTGAGGCCGCCGCCGGTGGTTCCGATCCACAGCGTGCCGTCGGCGGTTTCGTAGAGCTCGCGGCAGGTATTGGAGCTGAGGGTGCTCCGGTCGTCGATGTCGTGGAGGTAGCGTACCCAGGAGCGAGTGTCGCGGTCGAAGCGATTGAGGCCGCGATTGGTCGCCACCCAGACAGTTCCCGTACTGTCTTTGTGAATGTCGTAGACCAGGTTGTCGCTGAGGCTTGTGGGGTCATCGGGGTCGTGGGGAAAGCGTTCCACCGTGCCCCGCGACGTGTCCCAGAGAAAGACTCCTGCTGAGTACGTGCCGATCCACAGAAGGCCCGGTGCTTCCTGCTCGAATGCGTAGATGATGTCCGCGGGGACGGAGGCGGGATCCGCCGGGTCGCTTCGAAAGGTCTCGAACCTGTCGGCAGAGCGGTCATAGCGGTTGAGCCCGTTGTTCGTGCCCACCCAGAGCGTTCCCGACTCGTCTTCGAAGATGCCCGTCACGATATCATCACCTATTCTGCGCTCGGGATCCTCCGCGCCGGCGCGGTAGTGAATCATGCGGTCGGCCGAGGGGTCGTAGCGATTCAAGCCCCCGTTGTAGGTGCCGATCCACAGGGTGCCTGTCGTGTCGCGCTCGATCGCGGTGACATTGCCGCTCGAGAGGCTGCTCTCACGCTCGGGATCGTGTTTGAAGCGCACACGATAGGTGCGGCGCCGGGAGAACCGGTTCACTCCACCGCCGTTGGTGCCGATCCACAGCGCTCCCGCGTCGTCGTAGGCGAGCGAGTACACGGTATCGTGGGAGAGGCCGAAATCGGTGCGGGTCCGCCGCGTAAAGTTGTCGACGGCACCAGTCACGGTGTCGAGGCGAAACAGCCCGCCGCCCCAGGTGCCCGCGAAGACGTGGCGACCGTCTGCGCCGGCCACGGTATAGGCTCGGCGATCGCCGAGCTCGTACGCGCGGAGGTGGTTGCTGTCCGGGTCATAGCGGACCAGCCCGGTATCCCACACGGCCAGCCACATCGAGGAGGTTCCCGACACCATGATGTCCATCACCGCCGGTGAGTCCAGGCGGCTCGAGTCGATGGGTGTGCGAAGGGTTTCCCGCTCGGCGTCGAGTACCGAAAGCCCGCCGTAGGTGCCGATCCACAGTCGGTTTTCCGTATCCACGAAGAGAGACCTCACGGTCTGATGCGGGAGCTCTCCCGGCTCGGGGGAGAGGCCGACTCGCGTGATTTCTCCCGTTTCCGGATCGAGACGGTTGAGTCCGCCGAGGGTCCCGACCCACACCACACCGTCGCGGTCGCGAATCACCGAGGTCACCACAGCGTTAGAGAGCGATGAGGCCCCCTGCTGCGCGCCGTAGTTCGTGAACTCCCGGGTGCGCATGTCGAATCGAGAGAGGCCCTGATATGTGCCGACCCAGAGGACGGGCTCCTGCGGATCCTCGTAGAGCGTCTGCACGAGATTGTGCGGCAGCGAGTTCTTCTCGAAGGGGATGTGCTCGAACACCTCGACGGAGCGTCCGTCGTAGCGGTTCAGCCCTGCCTGCGTGCCGAACCACAAAAACCCGTAGCGATCCTGCACGATGGCCGAGATCGACGAGTTGGAAAGGCCGTCGCGGCGCCCGAGGTGATCGAAGTACGCCACCTCGGGAGAGACCGCCTGCGCCGTGGAGATGACGGGGACCAGCACGAGGATGAAAGCGGCGAGGGAGTAGAACATGCGCATTATTGACATCTGTGTCCGGGCGATGATCCCGGCGCGGTCCGAGTATTATAGCGCGCAAATCTCTCGCCGACAACGATCCATTTTTCTTTCGCGACTGCGCGGGTCGACCGGAGAGCTAACGGGCGCCGTTCAGCGATTGTATCCGATACACAATTGCCTGTCCGAAGACCGACACGCCGGAGTTGAGAACTACCAGCCCGAGTGTGCCCATCATGAACCAGGGTTCCTCCGCCGCTTTGCGGATGACGGCCTCGCCGACGATACTCACGCCCGCACCCACGAGCACGAGCCCGAGAACCGAATAGAGTAACCAGAGTGTTCGTACCTGCATTGGCCCAAGGTAGGTGTTGCGCGTCCACACGGCAACCGGAACGTCGACAACGTGCGTGATCAATGCTACGATTATCGAAACCTCCCGTTTAGGAGCTCTTTTTATGCAACACGTTGACGTCGCCGTTATCGGTGCCGGTGTCAGCGGTGCCTCGATCGCGCGGAACCTCTCCGCCTACCAGATCGACACGGTGCTGCTCGAAAAGGAGACCGACGTTTCGTTCGGTGTCTCCAAGGCAAACTCCGGGATCGTCCACGGCGGGTTTCACCATAGTACGAAGCATCTCAAAGCCAGACTCGAGATTCAGGGCAATGTGATGTTCGATCGGCTTGCCCGCGAGCTCGATTTTCCCTTCAAGCGTTCCGGCATCCTCGTCGTCGCGCTGAAAAGCGAGGACATGAAGTACATCGATCATCTCTACACCCAGGGACAGGAGAACGGTGCCATCGGCATCGAGCTTTGCTCCCGCGACCGGATGTTCGAGCTCGAGCCGAAGCTCAACCCCGACACCGTCGGTGGGCTTCACGCGCCCTCCGGCGGCATTCTCGAGCCCTATCGATTCGTGTTCTCCATGGTCGAGTCGGCGCAGAAGAACGGGGTGGAGCTCATGACCGACTTCGAGGTTTCGAAAGCCGAGCCTCTGTCGACCGGCTACCGTATTCACGCCGCCGACGGGCGCAGCATCGAGGCCGACTACGTCGTGAACGCGGCCGGTCTCTACGCCGACCGGATCTCCGCCATCTTCGGCGCCGAGAAGTTCGAGATCCATCCGCGAAAGGGCGAGTACTATCTCCTCGACCGGCAGACGAAAGCTTCGCCGGAGAAGGTACTCTTTCCCGTCCCCACCAAGGTATCCAAGGGTATGCTCGTCATCCCCACAGCCGAGGGCACGGTGCTCGTGGGTCCGACCGCGCAGGAGATCGACGACAAGGAGGACGTGGCCACCTCCGCCGAGGAGCTCGATCACATCTTCGACGCTGCGCGCAAGATGATGCCCGTGGTGTCCCAGAACGACGTGATCACCTCCTTCGCCGGCCTTCGGCCGACCATGGAATCCGGGGACTTCTACATCGACGTCTCCGATGAGGCGCCCAATTTCATCCAGGTGGCAGGTATTCAGTCGCCGGGGCTCACCGCATCGCCGGCTGTCGGCGAGTACGTGAAAAACCTCCTCAAGAAAGCCGGCGCCACCCTCACCGAGAAGTCGGACTGGGATCCGTTCGTGAGTAAGGTGCCCCGCATTCGCGATGCCGGGCCCTTCGACGCCGATCAGCTCGTACAGCAGCGCGCCGAATACGGCAACGTGGTCTGCCGCTGTGAGGAGATCTCCGAGGCCGAAATCATCGAGGCAATCCGTCGCGGTCACACCACCCTCGACGGGGTGAAGTACTTCACCCGTGCCGGCATGGGACGGTGCCAGGGAGGGTTCTGCTCCTACAAGATCATGAAGATCATCATGAGGGAGACCGGACTGTCGCATGAACAGATCACCAAGCGCGGCGCAGGCAGCGAGCTGCTGATGGGGACGCTATGAAAGAGCTCGAATACGACGTTGTAGTGATAGGCGGGGGTGGGGCCGGGATGTCGGCCGCGCTCAGCGTGCGAGAGCAGGGGTTCAGCTGCGCCGTGGTGGAGCGCGAGGCGCATCTCGGCGGCATACTCCTGCAGTGCATCCATAACGGCTTCGGCCTGCAGGAGTTCAAGAAGGAGTTCACCGGTCCCGAGTACGCCGATGAGTTCATTCAGAAGGTGCGCGCCGAGGAGATCGACGTGTACGAGCGCACCACGGTGATGTCTCTCACCCCCTCGGACGACGGGCATGAGAGCTACTGTTACTCGCCGGAGAACGGGGTCATGCGGCTGACGAGCCGTGCGGTCATACTGGCGATGGGCTGCCGTGAGCGAAACCGCGGTAACATTCGCATCCCGGGTACCCGTCCGGCAGGCGTGTATACGGCCGGCCTCGCGCAGCGGCTGGTGAACATCGAGGGCTACATTCCCGGCAAGGACGTCGTCATTATCGGCTCCGGGGACATCGGCCTCATCATGGCACGCCGGATGACCTGGGTCGGGAGCAGGGTCCACGCCGTCGTCGAAATCCAGCCCTATCCCTCGGGGCTGACCCGCAACATCGTCCAGTGTCTGAATGATTTCGAGATTCCGCTCTACCTCAGCCACGTGATATCCCGCATCGAAGGCCATGACCGCGTCGAGCGCGTCGAGATAACGCCGCTCGTCGACGGCATCCCCGATACCGACCAGAGCTTCTACGTAGAGTGCGATACCGTCCTGCTCTCGGTCGGGCTCATTCCCGAGAACGAGCTCTCGAAGGCCGCCGGTGTCGAGCTCAACCCCCAGACCGGCGGAGCGCTGGTGGATTCGACGATGATGAGCAACGTCCCGGGGATATTTGCCTGCGGAAACGTGCTCCACGTGCACGATCTCGTGGACTTCGTCTCCGAGGAGGCCCGGCGGACGGGTGCATACGTTGCGAAGTATCTGCGCGGGCAGCGGCCCAAACGGGAGGTTCGCATCAAGGCGGGGGCGAACGTTCGCTACGTGACCCCGACGCGCCTCAATCCCGCCGAGCCCGACAAGCTCTACATGCGCTCTCTGGTGGTGAAGAACCACGCCGAGGTGGAGATCAAGCTCGACAGCAACGTCATCAAGAAGACCAGAAAGACGCACGTGCAACCCTCGGAGATGCTCAGCGTGAAGCTGAAGAAGAAGGACATCGAGGACGTCAGGTTTACCGATGACTCCGTGCTGGAGGTGAACATCCGATGAGCGCCAGGAAAGACTACGGCGAGCCCATTCGCGAGATGATCTGCATAAGCTGCCCGATCGGCTGTCACCTTCAACTCTTCAAGGATGAGAACGAAGAGCTCGTGGTGAAGGGAAACCGCTGTCCGCGCGGCAAGGAGTACGCACAGGAGGAGTTCTACGCTCCCAAACGCGTGGTCACGGCGACCGCCGCCACCGCGGACCCCGATGCGCCGCGGCTTCCGGTGCGTACCGACAAGCCGCTGCCCAAGGAGCATATCAACGACCTGATCTCAGAGGTCTACGCCCTCGAGGTGAAGCTGCCGGTGGACCGCGGGGCGGTGCTCATCGAGAACTACCGGGACACCGGGGTGAATCTGGTGTCCTCGTTGACGCTCGGGAAGTGATCCGGGCGCCGCGCCTATGGCAGGCTTTCGCAGGCCTCGCCGTCTCCGTCCGCATCGAGGCGGTGGGGGTCCCGGGCCGGGCCGCCGGCGGCCTCGAAGAAGGCCTGGGCCTCGGCCTGGGTCTCAAAGTCCGAGCAGTCGCGGTCGGGCGCGGTGGTCCCGTCGGCGGGCGCGTCGCCGGAGAGGTCGCCGCCGTCACCGCGGTGGCCTCTCCGCCACTCCCACGGCGGCACCGCCCCCGCGCGGCTCCACAGGCCCCGCTGAGCGTCCCGTGCCTGCTGCTCGGCCCGACGCAGGGTGGCGTCGTCCGGGGCGTAGGTGCGATACCACCAGGCAAGCCCCGCCGCGACAAGCGCCTCATTGAGCGACCCGCCGTCGGGGAGCCGTACGATTCCCACGAGCCGCCCGTAGCGGTCGCGGTCGGTCACCTCGAGGGTGACCCGTCTGCCGAGCGTGCGCCGGGTGGTGTATCGAGCAGCCTGTTGGCCGTAGGGCTGAGCGGACTCCGGGCAGTCGATGCCGTGGAGGCGCACCGCCACCGTCCCCGTTCCCACATCGACCTCGATGGTATCTCCGTCGCGCACCTCCACGACGGTCCCGGTGATGGTTTCCGGCGGCGCGGTGGCCGCGGTGAACGGGAACAGGAGCTGTAGAAACAGGAGAAGCAGTGCGAGGCGCATCGGGTTGCCGGCGCCTACTGCGGCGCCCGCACGCGGTAGATCGTCATCGCCTCATCGATCCCCTTGAGTGTGGCTTTGCCCCGGGAGACCTTCCTCACCCGGTCCTTGAGCGCCCGGGTGACTCCCGGCGCACGAAACACCTCGTCGCTCATACATATCTCCCGCGACCGCGAAAGAGACTCGACACGGGCGGCGATATTCACGGTGCGCCCGAAGTAGTCGAGGCGGCTGTTCAACGTCACCACGATGACCGCACCGCGATGCAAGCCGACCTTGAGGTGCAATTCGTTCCCGTCGTTGCGCTCGCCGTTTGCCCTGTCGAGCGCGTCGGTCATCTCGAATGCCGCCGCAACGGCGTCGGCTTCGGAGGTGAACACGCCCATGACCGCGTCCCCGATCGTCTTGATCGGGACGCCGCCGCGGTTGGCAATCGCCTCGAAGACGACATCAAAGTGATCGCGCACGAGGCGGTAGGCGCGCGCATCACCGAGGCGCTCATACATGGCCGTGGAACCGGTGATATCGGTGAAGAGCACCGTGGCCGACTTGATCTCGAGGCTCTGGTCCACCGGCAGGGTGTCGTCACCGAAGAGTTTGCCGAAGACGGGGTGGTTCAGCACCTCGACCCCGTGCACCGTCGTCTCGCTCCGCCAATCGTGGTGTCCGGTGGACTGAATGTCGTCGACGATCTTCTGCATGTGGCGCTCTCGAAGCTCTACCGGGAGCTGTCGAATCGCCTCGCTGACGGAGAAAAACACCTCCACGTTCTCATCGAGGGTGTTCCGAAAATCGATTCGGCAGACCGGGCAGAACTCTTCCTCGTGGGTGTGAGACAGCTTCAGGCTCTCCTTGGCGACCCCGCCGCAGGTGGGGCAGTGGAACGCCCACTCCAGATCGAGCACGCCGAAGCCGACGGCCCGAAGCATGACCTCCAGTACCGCATATCGGTCCATCTGCCAGCTCTCGGCCAGGGCGCCCGGGTCGATGTGGAAGAGCTCTTCCGGCGAGGCGTCTGCGATGAGGTTCCTCAGTTTCTCGATAGCCGGATGCTCTCTGAAATTCGCCAGTGCCGCATCGAGGCGTTCGTGGTTTACTGTTGCATGTGCCGGGGTGCTCATGGTACGGCTTCTCCTGTCGCGCAAGGATATCGCAGTCGTGGCTCAACCGCAAGAAAGGAGCGAAATCGAATGTCCCACACGAGATACCCCGCCGTAACCGTCCCCATCTCGATCCGTTTCAGTGATCTCGATGCCTACGGGCACGTGAACAACTCGGTCTTCTTCACCTATCTCGAGGAGGCACGCATCGAGCTCATCCGTGATCATTTCCGGGTGGAGATGAGCGAGGAAACGGTCTTCCTCGTGGCACGTGCTGCCTGCGCGTACAAGCTGCCGGTCGAGTACGGCACAGAGCTCTTCGTCACGATGACCGTGCGTGAGATGCGGCGGGCCAGCTTCGTGATCGATTACGTCATAGCCGATGTCGACGGTGCCACCTACGCCACCGCCGAGACGACCCTCGTGGCCTTCGACCCGGTCTCCCGGAGTGTCACCTCCCTTCCTTCCTGGCTCGATTCCGCCGTGGAGGCGGCCGCAGAGAAGTGGGGCGGCGACCCGCGCTTGTGAATACGGCGTCGCGAAAGCGTCCTGTGACGACGGTCTTTCTCGGGCGCCGTATGGGATTGACTTTTTAGACTTAAT
>JAWLDL010000070.1:0-8724 GCA_041686675.1 Spirochaetia bacterium
ACGATACGCCTGAAGTCCTCCGGCGAGAGCGCGGTCGTGTAGCCGGGGATGGACTCGAGCTTGTCGAGGGTGCCGCCGGTGTGGCCGAGCGCACGCCCGCTCATCATCGGCACCTGTATGCCGAAGGACGCCACGAGGGGTGCAAGGATGAGGGAGACCTTGTCGCCGACGCCGCCGGTTGAATGCTTGTCGATGAGCGGACCTGCGAGCCCCGAGAGGTCGATGGTCGACCCGGAATCTATCATTTCCCGGGTGAGATCCGCCGCTTCTTCTCGCGTCATACCGCGAAAGTAGACGGCCATCAGCCAGGCCGAAATCTGGTAGTCGGGGATGGTCCCTGAGACGTAGCCCTCTATGAGGAAATGCAGCTCCTCCCGGCTGAGGCTGCCACCGTTGCGCTTTTTGCTGATGAGATCGGATGCTCGCATACCCCTCCCCCTTCGGACCCTCGCAGCACACAGTACCACGAAGTTTCGCCCTCTGAAAACACTACTGCGTATTTCCGGCTCTTGATTGAACTCCGCGCGATATCTACATTCCGATTCATGTCTATTCGTTATGTCATCTTCGTCGACCTCGACGGTGTACTTGCCGATTTCGACCGGGCGGTGGAGGAGCTCACCGGCCTTCCGCCCTCCCAGCAGACACCCCGTGCCATGTGGCCGCGCCTTGCAGGCGCCCGCGACTTCTATGCGAACATCCCCTGGATGCCCGACGGCCTCGAGCTCTGGGAGCGCGTGGAGCCCCACGACCCCGTTATCCTCACCGGCCTTCCACGCGGGGACTGGGCGAAGCCGCAGAAGCTCGAGTGGTGCCGACGGGAGCTCGGCCCGGAGGTGCCGGTGATTGCCTGCATGTCGCGGGAGAAGACCGAAAAAGCCCGGGAGTGGCTCGAGGCGCGCGCCGGAGATGCGGGACCCCGGGTTACGGAACGCCGCGTCCCGGTTCTCATAGATGACCGCGCCTCCACCCGCGAGCCGTGGGAGGCGGCAGGCGGGGTGTTCATCCATCACACCTCCGCCGCGGAGAGCATTCGGGCGCTCGAAGAGCTCGGGCTGTAAGGCGCGGCAGCCGGCAGCCGGCGGCCGGCAGCCGGTGGCCGGGCGGCCCCTAGAGAATCCCGCCGCCGGTGCGCAGCGTATTGAGCCGGTCCTCGAGGATGCCCTCCGCGAGGGAGTGCAGGAAGCGGGTGAGCCCGGAGAGGGCCGCTTCGTCGAGCCCGACCGAGAGCGCCTCCCCGAGCGGGCGATCCGCGGTCGCGTGGAGATAGCGGACGGCGCCCGCCGAGAGCCGCCGCGCGTCCTCTCCGGCGCAGTCGTTGCAGACCACACCGGAGGCAAACGGGGCGAAGCGGCGCACCTCGCCCTCGTCGATACTCCGCCCGCAGGAGGTGCAGGAGCCGAGCTCCGGCAGACTGCCGGCGAGGCCGAAGTAACGCCACAGGAATTGCGCGGTGACACGGCGGACTGCAGCTCGACCGGCGGTGCGGTCGAGCTCACCAAGAGCGCCGAGCAGGAGCTCGTAGACCCACCGTGCCTCCCCGCCCCCGGCATAGGACTTCAGGAGCACCTCGGCCCACAGGGAGGCGGCGTAGAAGCGGTCGATGCTCTCGCGGATCCCGGAGTAGTAGTCGTGCACATCGAAGTCGGTGATCTTCGTCTGGTCTTTCACCGGATTGGTGTAGAGGTAGCAGATCCCGTGATGAAACGGATTCACGAGGCCGCGCAGCTTCCCCTTCTGCGACTGCGCCCCGTATGCGATCGCGGAGACGAGGCCGTCCTGCGGGGTCAGGAGAGTGATGGATTTGTGGATCTCTCCGAACTTGCGGGCCCGGAGAACGACGGCGTCGACTCGTGTGGTTCGGCTCATCGGCAAACTTGACGGTAGTATAGGGCGATCATACACTTTACAGGACACCAGAGAAACATCAACCTACGTGCGCACTACAGGCGTACGAAAGACGAAAACAGGAGTGCCATGTCTACGCCACAGGCAATTGTGCCGGCCGACCAGGTTCTGCCGGCGAGACTTACCATCATCCCCCTCATGGGACGCCCCATTTTCCCCGGCATCTTTACGCCGATCATGATCACGCAGCAGCGTGACATCGAAATCGTCGAAGAGGCAATGGCGGGCGACTCGATGATCGGACTGGTCCTGCTCAAGGAGGAGGACATCGAGAACCCCACCGCCGAGGACCTCTTCGAGGTGGGGACCGTCGCGCGGATCGTGCGCAAGATCAATCTGCCCGACGGGGGACTGAACATCTTCATATCGACGCTCAAACGATTCCGCATTCAGAAGGTGCTGCAGGCCGAGCATCCCATCGTTGCCGCTGCGGAGTACCTCGAGGATGATTTCGAGTCCGTCGATGAGGACGAGATGAAGGCCCTCACGCGGTCACTCATCCAGGAGACCAAGCAGATCTCGGAGAACAATCCACTGTTTTCCGAGGAGATGCGCCTCAACATGGTCAACATAGACAACCCCGGCAAGATCGCCGACTTCATCTCCTCCATCCTCAACATGGGCCGGCGGGAGCAGCAGACCATCCTCGAAACCCTCGACGTTCGCGAGCGCATCGAGAAGGTTCTCGTCCACATCAAGAAGGAACAGGAGCTGATGCGCATCCAGAAGCGCATCCAGGAACAGATAAACGAGAAGATCGAGAAGAGCCAGCGGGAGTACTTCCTCAAGGAGCAGCTGAAGGCGATAAAAGAAGAGCTCGGCATGCCCGCCGATGCCAAGCAGTCGGAGTATCAGCGCTTCAAAGAGGCCATCGAGAAGCTACCGCTTCCGGAGAAGGTGCGCGAGCCGGTGGAGCAGGAACTGGAGAAGTTCAGCCTCACCGAGCCGAGCTCCTCGGAATTCCAGGTCACGCGAAACTACCTCGACACCATCGTCAACCTTCCCTGGGGCGATCCGCCGCGGGAAGATATCGATATGGCAAAGACGCAGGAGGTGCTCGACGCCGATCACTACGGCCTCGAGGACGTGAAGAACCGCATCACCGAGTTCCTCGCGGTGCGAAAGCTCAAGCAGGACTTCAAGGGCTCCATCCTCTGCCTCGTCGGCCCGCCGGGCGTGGGGAAGACCAGCGTCGGCAAGTCCATTGCGCGCTCGCTCGGCAAGGAGTTCTTCCGCTTCTCGGTAGGCGGCATGCGTGACGAGGCCGAGATCAAGGGGCACCGCCGCACCTACGTGGGCGCCATGCCCGGGAAGATCATACAGGGGCTCAAGAACGTGAAGGCGAAGAACCCGATCTTCATGATCGACGAGATCGACAAGCTCGGCGTCTCCTATCAGGGGGATCCGGCGTCGGCCCTGCTCGAGGTGCTCGACCCCGAGCAGAACGTGGAGTTTCGCGACAACTACCTCGACCTGCCCTTCGACATCTCGAACGTGCTCTTCATCACCACCGCCAACACCATGGATACCATCCCGGCGCCGCTTCTCGACCGGATGGAGGTACTGCGGCTCTCCGGCTACATCGACGAGGAGAAGATTGCCATTGCGCGGAAATATCTCATCCCCAAGTCCATCGAGCGGGCGGGCCTGAAGAAGAAAGACGTGCGCTATACCAAGAAGGCGCTCGGCGAGATCGCCAACGGCTACGCCCGCGAGGCCGGCGTGCGAAACTTCGAGAAATCACTCGACAAGATCCACCGCAAGCTCGCCCGAAAGCTCGTGCTCGAAGAGAGTGCTCCGCCGTTCAAGATAGAACCCGAGGGTCTGGAGGAGTTGCTCGGCAAGCCCTTCTTCCGCGAGGACGTGAGGAAGAAGATCAGCCGTCCCGGCATGGCGATGGGCCTGGCGTGGACCCCTGTCGGCGGCGATACGCTGGTGGTGGAGGCGGTCTCCAACCCCGGCAAGGCCACCTTCAAGCTCACCGGGCAGCTCGGGGAGGTCATGCAGGAGTCGGCAAGCATCGCCTACACCTATATCCGCCATATCGCCGGTCGCCATCACATCGATCCCGAGTACTTCGAGCGCAACCAGATCCACGTTCACGTTCCCACCGGTGCGACGCCCAAGGACGGACCCTCGGCGGGTATCACCATGGCCGCGGCCCTGCTGTCGCTGGTAACCGGAAAAACAGTGAAGCCCACGCTCGCTATGACCGGTGAGCTTTCGCTCGTGGGGACGGTGCTCCCCATCGGAGGGCTCAAGGAGAAGGTGATCGCCGCACGGCGGAACAGTATAAAGGAGATCATCATCCCCGCTGAAAACCGGAAGGATCTCGCGGAAATTCCCGAGCATGTAAGAAAGGGGATTGCGTTTCATCCGGTGGAAACGATGGACGAGGTGATAGACCTTCTATGGAAATGAGGCAGAATGCGTACAACCCTCAGTCGTTGCAGCGACCCCTCCGTGCCGCGCCGCGGGGTCGCCGGCCGCGGGACCGGATGTCCGGCCTGCTCCCCGCACTCCTGCTCGCCGCCCTTCTGCTCGTGCCGGCAGGCTGCGGCGATCCCGGTGCGCCGGCCGCCGGGGGCACCGGGCCGGGGGACGCCGGGTCCGGGGGCGACGGGGACTCGGGCGGCGCCGTCACGCCGGAGCTCGAGCCCCATCCGGACTTCACAATGACGCAGACCGAGCTCGAAGCCCTCACGGCTGACGCACCCCGAGCGGCACGGGCGGCCGTCGCCGAGAAGCCCCAGTACTTCCTCGAGCTCGCGGCGCATCTGCTCGAGCTGCCCTCGGTGCAACTCCGCCTCGTCGACAAGGATCATGCCCTGCCCGCCGATGCGGTGCCGGACGACCTCGTCGTGCTCGACCGCTACGCAGAGGTCCTGACCCTCAACCGAAGCGGGCTCTCACTTCGGGCCGTTCTCATCCCCGACCTCATCGCCATGGTCGAGGCGGCGCGGCAGGACGGCATCCTGCTTCCGGTCTCCTCGACCTACCGCAGTTACGAGTATCAGGCAGGGCTCTTCGAGCGACACGTGGAAAACCTCGGCGAGGAGCAGGCCTCGCGGGTGTCCGCACGGCCCGGAACTTCGCAGCATCAGCTCGGCACCGCCCTGGATTTCGGCAGCATCACCCTCGAGTTCGCGGACACCGCAGCCGGCAAGTGGCTTGCAGCCCATGCCGGCGATTACGGCTTCTCCATGTCCTATCCCGACGGATACGAGGAGCTCACCGGCTACAGCTACGAGCCCTGGCATTTCCGATGGGTCGGGCGCACCGCAACCGAGATGGAGGCCGCCTTCTTCGACGGCCTGCAGCAGCACATGCTCGAGTTCTGGAACGAGCATGAAGCCGAGCTTCGCCGGAAGCTGAAATGACCCGTGCCGAGCTCTCGAGATTCATGGAGACAGCGGGGTTGCTCAGCCCCCGCGATCCCGACGTCGCCAACATCGTGGACCTTGCCGGCACCATCGCCGGGTGGCTCGGCGGCATGGCGTTCGCGTCCGCCGGCGCCAAATCCGGCGGCTCCCTGCCGGCAGCCGGCGCCGGGCGTCCGCCGCGCATCGACCGGCTGTCGCAGCACCTATCGCGCGTCCGCGGCATCGTCTTCGTGATTGCCGACGGGCTCGGGGTCGAGCAGATTGAAAAGAGCGCGCCGGGCGGCTTCCTGAAAGGGGCGATGCGGAGCGAGCTTCGTTCGGTGTATCCCTCGACGACGGCAACCGCCCTCACCAGCCTGGCCTCGGCGAGGTGGGCCGGCATACACGGTGTTACCGGCTGGTGGACCCACATACCGCGGCTCGCCCGCACGCTCTGCGCGGTGTCCTTCAGCGAGCGCGGCACCAACGCCGATGCAGGTGCGCTTCGCATCGACATGGGCGAGATCGTGCCGGTGGGCAGTATGTATCAGACCGACCTGGTCGCGGTGAGCTCGCTCCTGCCGCAATACATCGCCGATTCACCCTTCGCCAGATGGACGAGGGGGGAGACCCCCATCGCCCCGTACCGCAGCCTCGCTCATGCCTTTCGACAGGCCACCCGCCGGGCGCGGGCGACCGACGGGCCGTTCCTGCTGAGTGTCTATCTGCCGCATGTCGACTCAACGATTCACAAACGGGGAACCGACCATGCCGAAACCCACGCCGTCATCGGCGAGCTCGACCGCCGTCTCGATCATCTCGCCTCCCGCGTGCCCGCCGACGTCGCCGTGGTCCTCACCGCCGATCACGGTCTCGTCGACCTCGACCGCACGCTCCACGAGGTCATCGAAGACGGCCATCCCCTCCTCGACGGCCTCCTCCTTCCACCCACCGGAGAAGGTACAAACCCCGTCTTTCACGTGAGGGACGGGGCGGAACAGAAGGTCCGCGAGGCTCTCGACAGGAGCGAGGCCGGCGCCGCTTTCAGGCTGGTTCCCACCGATCTGCTTGCCGGGGCCGGGTTTTTCGGTCCCGACGGCATCGACCCCGAGGTGCGCGAGCGTTTCGGCACCCACATCGGAGTCGCCGAGCGGCCGGCGCTGCTCGAATACGTCCCCGCCGGCCGTGAATCAATCCGCCACCGCGGCATCCACGGCGGCCTGCGCGCCGGTGAGATGCGTGTGCCGCTCTGCGTGGCAGGGGGCTGAATGGAACTGCTTGCACCCGCCGGGAATCTCGAAAAACTCGAAGCAGCCTATCGCTACGGGGCCGATGCGGCCTACGCCGGGGTGGAGTCTTTTTCGCTTCGCGCGAGGGCGGATAACTTCGACCTCGCAGACCCCGACGCCGTCGCCCGGGTCAAAGGGGAACGGAAGCTCTACTGTGCGCTCAACGTCTACTTCCACGAGGCCGATCTCGCGCGCCTCGAGGAGCGCATGGAGGCGATCGCAGCCTTCCCCTTCGACGCCTTCATCGTGAGCGACCCGGGCATCATTCCCCTGCTCCGGCGCCACGTCCCGGAGGCGGAGCTTCATCTGTCCACGCAGGCGAACTGCGTCAACTCCGAGGCGGCGAAGTTCTACCGTGACATCGGGTTCAGCCGCATCGTCCTCGGCCGTGAGCTCTCCCTCACCGAGATCGCGTCGATTCGCACCTCCGTCCCCGACGTGGAGCTCGAGGCCTTTGTGCACGGCGCGATGTGCCTCGCGTACTCGGGCCGCTGCTTTCTCAGCGCATGGATGGCCGACCGCTCGGCGAACCGCGGGGGCTGCGCGCACTCCTGCCGCTGGTCGTACCGGCCGCAGGACCGCCTCTACTTCATCGAGGAGGAGAAGCGCCCGGGCGAGTTCTATCCGGTGATAGAAGGGGAAAACTTCACCTCCATCCTGTCCTCCCGGGATATCCGCATGATCGACCACCTCGCCGAGATGCGTGATGCGGGGGTTGATGTGTTGAAGATCGAGGGGCGCATGAAGTCGGCCTACTACACCGCCGTGGTAACGCGCGCCTATCGCAAACAGCTCGACCACATCCTCACCGGCTCCCCCGGGACTGCGGAGACTGCCGCCTTCGTCGCCGAGCTCGACAAAGTCAGCCGACGGGAGTCATCGACCGGCTTCTACTACGGGCGGGAGGAGATCGAGGTGCCGACCGAAACCGAGTACAGTCGGGACTATACCTTCCTCGGCACGGTTGGTGCCGAGCTCAGCGCCGGTTGCTACGAGCTGCACCTCAAGAACCGCATCGAGACCGGCATGCGCATCGAGCTCCTCGGCCCCGACGTTCCCTTTGTCGAGGACGACGCGTTCGAGCTTCTCGATGAGGACGGCGCTTCCACGGCGGCGGTCAACCACAACGCCTGCGGCTTCATTCGCCCGGGAGTTCCCGTGGAGCCGGGCTATCTCATCCGCATTCATCGACCCGACGCGCCGAACTGAGCTGAGCTTGATACTTCACGGCCCTCGATATACGCTGGGCCTATGTCAGACGCCACCGAACGACTCAAAAACCTCGGGATCCTCGTCCCCGAGATTCTCCTCCCGCGCGAGGAGGTGGACCTCTCGAAGTGGGCGGTCATTGCCTGCGATCAGCACACCTCCAATCCCGACTACTGGCGGCAGGTCGAGCAGAGCACCGATGATTCGCCTTCGACCCTGAATCTCGTATTCCCGGAAGTCTACCTCGAGGGAGGCGACATCGATGCGCGCATTTCCGCCATTCGTGAGAGTATGCAGCGCTACCTCGCCGATGGCCTTCTCGAGCCCCACGGCCCGCTCGCGGTTTTCACCGAGCGCTTTACCCGCGGCGAGGAGCCCCGCCGCGGCCTCGTAGTGGCCATCGATCTCGAGCGCTACGACTACGCTCCCGGCTCCACCAGTCTCGTACGGGCCACCGAGGAGACCATCCTCTCTCGCCTCCCCGTCCGCGAGCGCATCAGGGCAGGCGCCCCCCTCGAGCTGCCCCACGTAATGCTTCTCCTCGATGACCCCGACAACACGGTCTTCGGTGCCCTCGAGGCGGTACGCCACACCCTTCGCCCGCTCTACGACACCGATCTCATGCTCGGCGGCGGACGTATCCGCGGGTACGCGGTCGAGGACGAGCCGGCTCTCGAGGCCATGGCCGCGCCTCTCGCCTCGCTGGCCGACCCAGTGCAACTCGCCTGCCGCTACGGCAGCGACGATGAGCTTCTGCTTGCGGTCGGCGACGGCAACCACTCCCTCGCCTCGGCGAAAGGTGTCTGGGAGAAGGAGAAAGCCGCCGGTGCCGACCCCGAAACGCACCCGGGACGCTACGCCCTCGTGGAGATCGTCAACCTCTACGACCCGGCCCTTACCATCGAGCCGATCCACCGCGTTCTTTTCGGCGCCGACGTGGCGCAGGTGCGGGCAGC
>JAWLDL010000071.1:0-8715 GCA_041686675.1 Spirochaetia bacterium
GCCCACCGCCTCGAGGGTTGCCTCGGGAATGGTGGCCGCGGAGTCGTTGTAGTACCA
Organism: Spirochaetia bacterium; assembly: GCA_041686675.1. GTDB lineage: Bacteria > Spirochaetota > Spirochaetia > DSM-27196 > PWMO01 > JAAAOH01. Next base: position 58 of record JAWLDL010000071.1, read on the forward strand.
CACGCCGCCGAGCTCGCAAACGAGCTCGAGGCGGTGCTCGATGCCGGGGTAGGCGGCGGCCGCAGCGCGGATCGCATCTGCCTCCACGCCGAGGAGGCGACACACGAGACCGGCGGCGAGGAGATTGCGCCGCATGTGGATGCCGGGGACGAGCAGTCGCTCGGGTACGATGACTTTCGCGGCCTCGTCGCCGAGGTCTGCGTCCGGCACGCTCGCGAGGCCGACGGGGCCGTCGAGCCACGCACCGGCCACGGCCCCGGCCTCGGCCGGGTCGAGGGGAGCATCGGAGGCCAGCGCACCCTGCGCTGGAGTCTCCGCGAGAAAAAGACGCCCCCACGCATCGTCGCGGGCGACGGTCCAGTCGGTGTTCTGCTGGGCGGCGTAGATCAGCCGCTTGTCGGCGACGTAAGCGTCCATGGAGTCGTAGTAGTTCAGGTGATCGCGGAAGATGCTCGTGATGACGGCCACCCGCGGGCGCAGAGCGTCGATACCCGCACCCGTGAGCGCAAGGTCTCCGAGCTGAAAGGAGGAGAGCTCGAGTACGACGGTGCTCTCCTCGGTGAGCTCATCCACGAACTCGAGCGGCGAGCGGGTGATGTTCCCGCCGAGAAAGGTATTTCCGATCGTCTCCGAGAGAATGTGGTGGGCGGCCGAGCTCGTCGAGGACTTGCCCTTCGTTCCGGTGATGGCGACGACCGGCACGGATGTGCGTGAGAGAAATATGGAGATATCGGTCTCTATGCGGCGGGCGAGCGCGAGATACCGTGAGTTCCGGGGGACGGCGGGATTCTTTATAACGATATCGGCCTCGGCGAAATCCGCATCCTCGTGGCGGCCGAGAACGAAACGGATCGGGAGAGACGCGATGGCATCGAGGGATGCGGCAAGCTCGGTCTCGTTCCTCAGGTCCGTGACGGTAACCTCGGCTCCCTCGCGGGCAAGAAACCGGGCCGCCGAGGCTCCGCCGCCGTGGAGGCCGAGTCCCATGACGGTCACCTTCGCACCGGCGTAGGATTCAGGAGCTTTCAACGACGAACTCCTTCATGTCTGATTCGTTGAGATAAGCGCGAACGCGCAGACTGCTCCACGCCTCCTGCCAGCTCTCATGGATCTGTGTCTTCAATCGCCGAAATGTTTCGAGGTCTTCGCCGAATGCCTGCTCTTTGAGCGCATCCTGTATCTCCTCGATATGCGGCTTGAGGAAGTCCCTCGCCGCATGCAAAAGCGGCGCGCCCTGCCACCGCCTCGCGGGCAGCAGATCGACGACGCTCAGGCAGACCGAGCGGTACTTGCAGTTGAGCGGATAGAAAGGATAGGTCCGCTTCCCGGGCGGGAGGAACAGCTTGGAGAAGAATCTCGTCAGGTCTCTGTCGAGCCAGATTCCCTGCACGAAGTAGCCGCGGCCGGTCTCGCCGATCCAGGTTTCCGAGACGATCTGTTCCACACGAACGCCCTCGGGATCCGACTCGGATCCTATGATGCCGGTAACGGGAATCATGTCCGCCTCGATATAGAGCCTGTCGGTGCGGTACGCGGGGCTCACGTCATTCGATCCGCGCTCGATGATCTCATGAACCGTGGGCCGAAAGGAGAGGTCGAGCCTGAGCAGATAGAGGTCGAGCCTCCCTTCCTGCTCGTGGAGGGCGTAGAACGTGGGGCGTTGCACCTCGGCCGGGTCGAAGACGTACGAGAGCCCGTCGAAGATGGCGAGTCTGCGTGCGATCAGGGTTCGGGTGAGGTCGCGCAGAGCCGAGAGGTAGTCCTCCCTCGGGCTCGAACGCCGCACATCGTGGTGGATGGGAAGTGACGGGACGACGATCGCGGAGGGAAGGCGCAGGAAGAAGTCTTCGTTCTGGTCGAAGTGCCGGGTAAAGGCGATCGGCTCGGCGGGCGAGACCGCGATGATCTCGTTCATGCCTGGGTCGGAATAGCCGAGCCTGATGTCTCCCGTTACCTGCTCCATCGTCGGCCACTATACCCGCAGATTACAACGCTGTGCAATGTTGAGCCACGGAAGGAATTGGGCTACACTCGCAAGTACATGTACCGGCTCTTCGCAGCGTTTTTCATGCTTTTCCTCGTTACGGCCTTCCTGCAGGCGCAGGAGGAGGCCCCGGGAGTCGACAGCCCGGAGACCGCGAGCCCCGGTGCCGAGGAGTCCTCCGTCCCCCGCGACGGTCGTACTCCCATCGGGATGATGCTCACCGCCGAAGGCCGGCGGATGTCGCTTTTCCGCGACGGCAGCGTCACCACCTACGATGCCTACCTCGAGTCGGTTGCCGGGCGACCGGTCCTCGCCGGCTCACTCCTTCAACTCGAGGAATACACGAGTCTCGAGCTGCAGCTGCTTCCCGCCCGCACGAGGATCAAGCTCGGCGCCCAGGCGACTATCCGCCTTGAGGAGGTCGATGAGGCAGGCGGCGGACACCTTACCATGTACTTCGGTCGCCTCAGGGCAATCGTGCCGTCGTCGGCCGCGAGCGACCTTGTCGTGGAGGGGCCCGATGCCCGCGTCACGATTGCTCCGGGGAGCGACGTCGCCGTCGACGTGCTTGCCGAGCCCGCAACTGCCGCCGTCTACACCGCGGTCTCGACCATCGCCGGAAGCGCGACCGTGCAGCCGAAACCGATCGACGCCGAGAGCGAGGCTACCGTCGTGACCGGAGGCTCGCGTGGACGCACCGTGCCCGCCGAAGCCGGTGTATCGCTCGAGGTCTCCGACGTCCTCGAAGGCGAAACCGTGGCGTTCTGGGCCGGCCACAGCTTCGAGGCACGCCCAACGGGGCCGGCGGTCCTCGAGGACCGATTTCCGGAGGCCTTCTCCTACGTCTACGGATTCTACGGCGAACCGCCGCAGCTCGCGGAGCCCCTTCCGGAGGCGCAACCCGAGCCTGCTCCGGATGCCGAACCCGACGAGGGGTCAGATGCTGCCGAAGGAGGCGGGGAGGATCCTCGGGCGACGCCTCCGGAGCTCGACCTTGCGCCGGCTGAGTCCGCCGAACGTGACCGCACCGAGCTCCGAAACGGAGGGCTCGGGCTCATGGCCATGGGCGCGGTGTTCGCAGGAGCGGGGTATGGGGTGGACTATGCCGCCGACGTCTTCCTCAGCGATGCGGTGCAGCCCGATGGAGTCTCTCCCGGCACGGTGATGATGTACGCCGGTGGCGGGTTCTTCGTCACCGGGCTCATCACCTTTCTGATTTCACAGTTCTGAGAATTAGGGTCAGGATCCCGAGTTCCGGGGTTCCGGGCTTTCCGCGGGTTCCTCGATGAGGGTGCCGTCGGTGCGCCGCCGCTCCATGGTCCGGTCCTCGAGCCGGTCGATCTGATAGATCACCCAGTCGCCGCGGCTCTGCCGCAGGTACACACGATCGACCCGCTCGAATCCGACGAGAATGCCCTCGCCGCCGCTGTCACGGTCCATCCCGGTCGGGTACCACTTTTCGTATGTTACGCGGAAGGCCCGCTCGTCTCCGGCAGGTGAGCGGAGTGCCTCGAGGCGAAGATCGGCGACGCCGTATACCTGACGTCCCTCCTCTATCGCCGGCTTACCCTCGGCGTACCAGTCCCGGGCGTCGATGAGGCTCGAGCGCATCTCCACGGCGGTCCGCATGCGCGAGACCACGAACATGGTGGTAACTTCGCGAGTTTCCGTGTCGCCGGCGCCGTCCACGGTCGCGTCGGCCATGATCTCATGGTCGAGCTCGTTCATCCCGTAGTAAAAGGCCTCCACGACCTCTGCCGGCGCGTAGCCTGCGGTCTCCCGCGGCTCGAAGGAACGATAGAGGATGGTTGCGGGAATGGTGCCGATGAACACCGCCAGCAGCGTGATGCCCACGTAACGGCGCCAGTTGCGGCGGATGTGCTCCCGTCGCCTGTAGGTCCGCTCCATTCCCCGCTGCTGCGCCTGCGCCTCCTCGAAGAGACGGCCACGCTCCTCGTCGGTGATCTCCCGGTGGGTTCCATGCTGTATCCATGACTGGAATATGTCGGTCCACCCCTCGAGGGTCGGAAGCTTGCCCTCCGGATCGGCGAGGCAGCCCCGCAGGGTTTCACCCACCTCCTCCATGATTTCCGGCACGATGTAGCGAGGATTCGCCACGAGACCCGAGCGCATGCGTTCGGTGAGCTGCTCTTCCTCGGTGTCCTCGAACGGAACCTTTCCGGTCAGCGACTGAAAGGCCAGTACCGCCACTGCATACGAGAGGTTCCGTTCTGCGTCGAGGTCGGGGTGATGGTACACCGCGTAGAACTCACGCCTGTCCTCCGGTGACTGGAACCCCGACATGGCGCTCACGAGCTCCGGCGGCAGGAAGAGCACGCCGCCGTCCTCGAGGAACACGATGCTTCGTGCGTGCAGCACCGGGGTGGCCTGCTCCGATGTTCTGAGCGCGCTCAACGCCCGCGTCAGTCGACTGAGGTAGGGCAGGAAACCGTCGGCTGAGTACTGCAGCACCTCCGAGAGGGTGTGTCCCTCGACGTAGTCGCCGTAGAGATAGAGCTGTCCTTCGTGCTGCGTGAACCCGTGGATATGCCAGGTGTGAAGCTCGCCCTCGAAGACGATGGTCCCGTGAGATCGCTTCATGCCGGTGAGCTTGGTTACCGCGAATCGGTTCGTCGGGATGTAGGTTGCAATCCCGAGAAAGGATCCGTCATGCCGGTCCATGCGAACCAGGCCGTCGGCAAGCTGTGAGAGTTCCATCTATGTGTCGTTCCCCTTGTCGGACTGCCCGACGATTTCCGTTTCATCGAATACGGTTGCGGTGAAGACCTGTATTTCGGTCGACGGGTGCCGCCAGCACTCCGGCGCGAGGTGCGCCTTGTAGCAGCAATGGGTGAGAAACGTCTCCCGGTCCCAGCCCTGCTCGGTTGCAACCTGCGGCAATAGGAGACCGGAGTGCCCCGAGGCGCTGAGCATCACCCCGTGAGTTCCGGGGATGACCTCTTCCGGCGAGGAAACGCGGCGCAGCGGAGACAGCACCGATATCTCGAAGCGAACCGTCTCGAGCTCCGGTAGGGTTATAGGGGCGAACCGCGGGTCCCGGAAGGCCGCGGACACGGCGGCATCACGCACCGTCTCATTGAGCGGCTGCCTTGCGATGATGTGACCGATACACCCGCGCAGAGCCGGTTCCCCGTCGCCCGGCTGGAGAGCGTGCAGGGTCACAAAGGCGCCGGCCGGCTGCAGTACGGTCTCACTCGGGGGCTCGGGATGGGACGGGGCTTCGCCCTCGAGTTTTGCCTGCACAGCATCGCGCGCGATCCGAATCAGGTAGCGTTTGTCATCGGTTGAAAGTGAAAACGTGTCAGCCACAGTACTAGGAATTTGAAGCTTTTTAGCGTTTGCGGCAAGGGTCAATTGCGCGGCTGTCAATTGCGCGGCTGATCGAACAGACGATCGAGGCGCTCGCGTTCCACCCGGACGGCGAGGTTTTTCTCCTGCGTCGGAATGACGAGCCCGGTCTTCCCGTGCTTTGCCCGTCGAAGGTGCTTGACCTGCGTGTAGAAGAGGTCTGCCTCACCGGCATTCTTCGCCTTGCTGTACCACACCGCGAGGTTACCCGCATCGAGGAGCACATCGAGAGGAACGGATTTTCCCGGCTTCGACCGGACGAAGACGTAGCCGCCCGGGGCATCGCGGGTGTGCAGCCAGTAGTCGTTCCCCCGGACGTAGCGGCGCAACAGCTCGTCATTCTCCCGGGCGGTGCGCCCCACGAGGATGCGGAAGCCCTGTGACTCGAACTGCAGCCCCGGCCTCTGGTCGCGCTCATCGCTCTTCTGTGCAGGCTCGAGCGTCCGCGCCATCTCCCGGAGCGCCGCGAGGTCTTCGGTCTCGTCGACCTCCGCGATCTGCGCCTCGAGCTGCCGGGCCCGTCGCCGCTGGTTTTCCAGCTGCTCGTTGATGTTTTCCAGGCTCTGTTTGGCCTTTTTGTGTCGCCCGTAGTACTTCTCCGCGTTCTCATGGGGCGCAAGCTCGGGGTCGAGCTCGATGGTGGTGGGCTCGTTGTCACGGAAGTAGTTCTCAGCCTCCACCCACCGGTCGCCCGGGGAGATGCGATGGAGGTTCGACATGATGAGATCACCGTAGATCCGATACTGCTCGTGGTCCTCCGCCTCCTCCTGCTTGCGTTCGAGGTTCGCCAGGTTACGCCGGGCGCGAGAGAGCTCTGTCTGCAGTCGCTTTCGCACGCCTGCGGCAATGTGCTCTCTGCGCTCCTCGCGGGCGCGTTGACCGTAGACCTCCTCGAGAAACCCGTTGAAGCTCTTCTCAGGCGGATGCTCGCGCACGGTGAAGCTCTCCAGCCGTGCCCTGCGCGTTGCCTCGTCCTCCTCGGAGCGCGAGATGTCCGCCTCGGGATCGTAGCGGGCGCCTGAGACCTCATCGCGTTTGGGGCGCCGGTAGACGGCATCGAGGATGATGCCGTCGGCGTCGGTGGCGATGACGTTGGCCGCGCCGCCCCACAGACGGATCCACAGCAGCGTCCGTTCACCGGCTCGCTCCACCGCAATCTTCACGATCCGCTCACCCTCTATCTGGTAGGCGGCGACGATCCGCCCGCCCTCGAGCCGCGCGCGGAGAAACTGCTCGAAGCGCTGGGCCTTCTTCGGTTTGCCCGGCGTGTGCGAAATGCGGTGGAGTCGTGTGGCGCCCTGCTCGAGCGAAACGAGGAGATGAACGCGTTCACCGGGGCGGTAGAGCTCGAAGACGAGGGTGCGGTAGTCCGGCTGTACCACGCGCTGGACGTGGGAGTCGACGAGTTCGAGCTCTTCGAGTACGAGATCGATTTCCCGCCAGTTGAGGGACACCCCTGTCAGCCCGCGTCCGCGTCAACGGCGCTCAGGAAGGCGTCGGCGTCGTCCTGTGAGAAGAACACGAAGTAAATCGTGCGGGGCACGGTGTTACGCCGCGCATACTCACCCACCGCACGGTAGGCGATCTTTGCGGCGCGGTCCTTCGGGAATCCGTAGACCCCGGTTGAGATGGCGGGAAAGGCTATCGTCTGCATCGCCTCGAAGGCAGCCTTGTCGAGGCTGTTGCGGTAGGCGGCTTCGAGGAGCTCATCCTCCTGACTGCCGCCGCCGTGCCACACGGGGCCGACGGTATGGATGACCTTCTGCGCCGGGAGGTCGCCGGCGGTGGTAGCGGCCGCCTGTCCCGTGGGAAGCCCGTCCGGCCAGTCGTACGTCCGTATCTCTTTGCACTCTTTGAGAATGGCCGGGCCGCCTGCACGGTGGATGGCGCCGTCGACGCCGCCGCCGCCCATGAGTGAGGAGTTCGCCGCGTTCACCACGGCATCAACCTCCATCTGTGTTATGTCGCCGGTCGTGATAATGAGTCGCCCGTTCAAGAGCTCGGTCATGAGATTACTCCTTGGAAATCGCTGTACAAGTTCACTATACGAAATCGGCGTCGCCTGCGTCCACGGAGGCGCGTATGTAGCGTCGGACCTCACCGAGGAGGTAGAAGGACCCGGTGACCAGAATCGGCCGCCCGTCTCCGCCGGCAAGCGCCGCAGCAACTGCTGCACGGGCATCGGGGATGAGGGACACCGTCGCCCCCGCCGACTCGAATGCCCCGGCGACGGCCTCCGGAGAGCTCTCCTTGAAGCTGCCCGGGCGGGCGATGATGACCCGGTCGAAGCCGTCTGCGAGGATGCGGGCCATGGTCTCGTGGTCCTTTCCCGCCACCGAGCCGAAGATCAGGACGCCGCGGGTGCCGAAGAGCTCACCAAAGGTCTCGCGCAACCGCGCGACGGAGTGGGGCGTGTGAGCGCCGTCGAGCACCACCGGCACATCATCTGCGGTGCGGACGAGCTCGCCGCGGCCGGGAAGCCACGTTGCCTGTATGCCGCGTTCGAGCGTTGCCGTCGCCACGTCCGGGAAGAGTCGGCGAACGCAGAGGGCGGCGAGGGCCGCGTTGTCGGCCTGCGCGCCGCCGAGCATTGACAGCCGTGTCTTGAGGGAGAGCCCGTCGCGGAACCCCACGCGCAGCAGGGGCGGTACGCTACCGGTGTCGAGTTCCAGGGTCGTGGCCTCCTCGGTGAGGAATGCCGCCTCCGCCCCTGTTTCGGCGACGCGTCGGTGCATCACCTCGAGGGCCTCATCGGAGAGCCTGCCGATGAAGGCGGGGGCACCCTTGATGATGGCGGCCTTCTCGCCGGCGATCTTCGGGATGGTATCGCCGAGATACTCGGTATGCTCGAGCTCGATGGGTGTGATGATGCTCGCCAGCGGCGAGACGACGTTCGTGGCATCGAGGCGCCCGCCCATCCCCGTCTCGAGCACAGCGTAGCGGTAGCCGAGGCGCAGGAATGCAAGGAAGGCGAGGAGGGTGAGGAGCTCGAAGGTCGTAGGCGGCCCGCCGTGAGTCTCGTGCTCGAAGCGTGTCTCACCGCCGCCTTCGAGGTAGTCGCGGATCCGGTCGGCTTCCTCGAGGAGCACGTGCTCGGGCAGGTGGCGGCGTGCCGAGGTGAAGCGTTCGAGATAGCTCTCCACGTGCGGCGAGGTGTAGAGTCCGACGTCGTAGCCTGCGGCGTCGAGCATGGAGGCGACAAAGGCTGCGGTCGAGCCCTTTCCCTTGGAGCCTGCGATGTGGATGACCTCGAGCCGTCGCTCCGGGCGGCCGAACGCCTCGAGCAGGGCCTCCATACGCTCGAG
>JAWLDL010000072.1:0-8688 GCA_041686675.1 Spirochaetia bacterium
GAACCGGCGGCACTCCACCAAGTTCAACGGCGTGTCCTATCCGGTGCAGCGGGCGGCGGCGGCCGTCTACAGCGAGGCGGGAACGCGCGAGACGCGCGAGCTCGCCGATTTCTACCTCGAGAACGCGCGCATCATCCGCGAAGGGCTCGACGCAATCGGCCTGAGCTATACCGGCGGGACCAACAGCCCCTACATCTGGGCGCACGGAGGCGGCAGGGACTCCTGGGAGCTCTTCGACATGCTGCTCAACGAGGCCTCGGTGGTCACCACTCCGGGCGCCGGCTTCGGCAGGGGCGGCGAGGGATTCATTCGCATATCCGCCTTCAACTCGCGTGAGAACGTCGAGGAAGCGATGGCTCGAATCTCGAAATCGCTCGGCTGACCGCGAGGCGGGGCATCTCCGGCGGCGCCGGGAGCGGCGCGCTTACTGCTGCAGCTCGCTCACCAGGGCGTCGAAGATCGTGAGCATATCACCCGTGGTCTTTCGCAGGCGGGAGGCGAGGATCTTCGCGATCTCCCGGGTGATCGGAAGACCGATGTCGGGCCGCTCATCGCCGAGCTTCACGAAGTCGGACTTCGAGATGACGATGAACTCCGAATCCTCGGTGGCGATAACCGTGGCCGAGCGCTTGTCGTCGTCGACGAGGGCAAGCTCGCCGAAAAACACGTTATCCTCGGAGCTCAACCGTACCACGGTGTAGTTGTCGCCCGCCCTGGTGCGTTTCTGTATCTCCACCGCCCCCCGGTACACGATGTACATCTCCGCGCCAACATCGCCCTCGCGGATCATCACCGTTCCGCGGGATTCACTGGTCAGCCGCGTGATCTTTCGAAAGCGCTCGAGCGCTTCCTCGTCATCCCGGATACTCGCAAAGAGATGAATCTGGCGCAGCTTGTCCCGGATCTCGTCTTCAGTTCGTCCCATTTCCGTCCCGGTCCTCCCGTTCGAGCACGATCGCAAGCGAGTGCTGCTGGAGCTGGTAGTCGTCCGGCGGAAGAAACACCGGCCGGTTTACCTCGAGGCCCTTCACTTTCTGCAGGTTCGTGATGAGCTGTGAGACGTCCGAGGTCTTCTGCGCCTCCCGCAGCGCCTCCATCTTCATGCGCGTGGGCGTGCCGGTATTCTCGAGCACACCGAGAACGACGCGACGGCTCGGCCGCTCGAATTCGGAGCGGAATTCCCTGAAAAGCCGGCCGATGTAGCGCTGCGGGATCACCTCGGTGGACAATCGCGAGTCGGTATTCTCGTGGGAGAGAAGCTCGTGGATGATGTGGCTCATACCGTTGGTAGCCGAGGTGCTCGCGAGCATCTGCCGCGAGAAATCGCGGCTGAAGAGGATCTCGTCACAGTTGGCGTGCCTGAGGTAACTCTCGAACTTTCGGTCGAGCACCTCGGCGGTGACGTATACCTGCCGCGCCATGGATTTGACCGTAAGCACCGTCATCACGGTCTTCGAGTCAACCTCGGAAACGGCCGCGCTCTCCAGAGTATCGGCGATGACGAGCACCTTACGTGCCTTCTGCACATTGGCCCGGTCGAGAGTGAGCTCGGAAAAATAGTCGCCCCGCACGAACTTGAGGCCCCGAAGCAGCTCTTCCTCTTTCAGCTCCTCGATCTTCTCTGCATCCACATTCGACAGGAGAACGATCTGCTCCGAGGAGAGGCCGGGCGATACATGGAGGATCCCGATGAGGATGTCCTTCATGTCGGCCTTCCAGCCACAGATGACGAGATGGTCTTTCAGTTTCGGAAACTCCATGAGTCCCCTCCGCGCCTTGGTATTACGGTCAACCAGCCAGGACGCCAGCCCGCCGGAAAGCAGGCTCATCGCGCCGACTCCGAAAAAGATGGTTACGACGGCGAGAATCCGCCCGCCGAGGGTCACCGGCACCTTGTCGCCGTACCCGGTTGTGCTGAAGGTGACGATGAGCCACCAGAACCCGTCGAGCAGACTGGTGAACTGTTCGTTTTCCCCGAGCTCGAATGCGACGGCAAGCGAGCCCGCGAGCACGAGAAAGACAAGGGTGTAGATGATCGGCCGGGCGTACTGCGAGTTCCTGTACCAGTAGCGGAGCGCCGACACCCTTCGCCGCATGAGCTACACCTTGAGCTCTTCTATCTCGGAAAGGCGACTGCGAAGCTGCTCGAACTCCTCTGCGACCTTCGTGTACTCACGCCACGAGCCCTCGGTGTCGGCATTCCGCGTGGTTTCCTCGAGCAGTGCCGCGGCGTCGCCGAGGCGCAGAGCCTCGAGATTCCACGAGCCACCCTTGATGGTGTGGGCAACGATCCGCGCGTCCTCGAAGGCTCCGCTCCCGATCTGGGCTTTGAGCTCCTCGAGCTGCTGCTCGGTGCGCTCGACGAACTTCCCCACGACCCGCGACACCACCTCCGGCTGATTCATGAAGGCCTCGAGCGCCGCCTGATACTCGAACACAGATCGCCCCGCCGCATCACCGTTGCCCGCGTCGTCGTCTCCCGCGGCGACGGCCGGGGCGGCCGCGGGCTCCGGGGCCGGGGCCGGGGCCGGGGCCGGTCCGGCGGCACCCTCGGGCGGGAGCGCGGCGGCGACGGCTCTGGCCCGGGGCGTCTCGCGCGCGATGAGCCAGCGATGCAGCAGCGGGGTGAGATCATGGCTCTTGAACGGCTTGGCAAGGTAGTCGTTCATCCCCGCCTCGATGCAGCGGTCCCTCTCTCCCTTTGTCACATTGGCGGTCACCGCGACGATGGGAACCTCGAACCCCCGCTCTCTCAGCGTTCGCGTCGCCTCGTAGCCGTTCATCTCCGGCATATGCACGTCCATGAACACCAGGTCGACGTCGTGCTCGGCGGAGAGCTCGACCGCTTCCCGTCCGTTGCCGGCAAGGATGGTCTCATAGCCGCGTTTCTCGAGGATGGTCTTGAACAGTTGCTGATTCACAAAGTGGTCTTCGGCGACGAGGATGGTGCCTCCGGGCTCGGACTGAGCCTCATCTTCGACGTCCTCCAGCTCCTCCACCGGCGCTTCTTCGAGGGTCGGCAGGTCCATGTCGCTGCCGAGCACCGCCTGCAGGGCGTTGGAGATGTCGTCTACCTTGAGCGGCTTCGAAAGGTAGGCGTCGAACCACTTCAGGAGTTTCATTTTCGCCTCGCCCGCCGACCGGCCGGTGGGGCTGAGCAGGATGAGCCTGGTGGAGTTGATACGTTTGTCGGCGTTGATCTCGCTGGCCATCTGCCAGCCGTCCATGCCGGGCATGAGCAGATCGATGAAGGCGATGTCGTAGGCCTCACCCGCGTCGGCGGCCCGCTTGAGCTCCCGCAGCCCCTCGGGACCGTTCGGGCTCTCCTCCACCGTCGCCCCGGCGGCTTCGAGGTAATGCCGGAGCACTGAACGTGCAAGACCATGATCGTCGACGATGAGCACCCGGGCGCCTGCCCCGGCCTCACCGTCGAAGACCTGCCCGGTCGACTCGACGCCGAGGGGCACCGCGAACCAGAACGTCGAGCCCCGCCCCTCGGTGCTTTTCACCCCGATATTGCCCTTCATGAGCTTCACGAGGCTGCGGGAAATGGAGAGCCCGAGGCCCGTTCCACCGAACTTGCGGGTGGTCGAGGAGTCGACCTGGCTGAACGCCTTGAAGAGCTTGGTCAGCTTCTGCTCGGGTATGCCGATTCCGCTGTCCGCGACCTCGACACTGACCGTCACCTTCGTGTCGGTCTGCTGTACGCGCTGCGCGCGGATAACGATTTCGCCCGACGAGGTGAACTTCACCGCATTATTGAACAGGTTGACGAGGATCTGGCGCAGGCGGACCGGATCACCATGGACGTGCCGCGGGAGAGTCGTGTCGAGGAAGACGACGACCTCGAGGTCCTTCTTGTGGGCCTCGAGGCTGAGCATGTCGACAGCCTCCTGCACCATGTCGAAGAGGTCGAACTCGATGACCTCGAGCGACAGCTTGCCCGCCTCGATCTTGGAGAAATCGAGCACGTCGTTTATGAGCCCGAGCAGCACCTCCGCGGAGAACTTGATCTGGTTGGCATACTCGATCTGCTCTTCGTCGAGCTGCGTTTCCTGGAGAAGCTCGGTCACGCCGGTGATGGTATGCAGCGGCGTGCGGATCTCGTGGCTCATGTTCGCGAGAAATGCCGACTTCGTGCGTGTCGCCCGCTCCGCGCTCTCCTTCTCGCGGCGCAACTGCTCCTGGCCGGACTTCTCGACGGTGATGTCCTCGATGACTCCAAACACCGAGGGCTCCTGGCCATGGTCGGTGACGTAGGTAAAGTGCAGCCGTGCCCAGGCAATCTCCCCGTCGCGATTCGTGTAGCGGAGGGTGTCCTGGAATTGCTTCCGCGCCCCCGAGCGCATGGCGGCGAGCTCCTGGCGAAAGCTCTCCTGATCGTCGGAGAAGAGCATTTCGTCGAACCGCGCCCCTTCGAGCGTATCCGGACTGACGCCGAGCATGGTAGCCACCACGTTGTTGGCGTAGAGAACCTCCGCGACCGGGCTCAGCATCACCATGCCGGCAGGTGACTGATCAAAAATGGCCTGGAACTGCCTGGAATTCGGGTCCATGGTGTTCTTCAGAAGTTGAGCTTCAGTACCTCAGTCGCCTTCTTGCGGATCCATTCCGGTTTGAGCGGCTTGATGATGTAGCTCTTCACGCCATACTTCAGCGCATCGATGACGGTTTCCCGTTTCGAAAGGGCGGAGAGCACGATAATGGGCGGCTTCTCGCCACCGCGCGAGTTTACTTCCTCGAGCACCTGGAACCCGTTCATCTCCGGCATCATGAGATCGAGGAACACGAGATCGTAGTTCCGGTCCGCGTAGTCGGCGAGGAACTCCGCTCCGTTGTCGTAGGTACTGACCTGGAACTCGGTGTCCGAGAACGCGGTCTTGATCAGCTCCTGAATGACGAAATCGTCGTCCACCACGGCAAGCTTGATGCTGCTTCCGAGATCGTTGAGGTGGAAGTCCTGCGTGCGCTCACCCTCGAACTTCATGTTGATGGTCTCACCGCTGTCCTTCTTCGGCGCCGAGGCGGTGAGAAACTCCTGCTGCACGGTGCGGCTTTCGGAGTCCATGTAGGATCCCGCCTTCCGGCCGAGCAGCCCGTCCATCGCGGTTTCGAGGCTATTGGTCACCTCTATCTCGGAGAAGTCGTCGGAATTCTCGATGTAGCGCTGCACGTACTCGGAGTTGGTCAGAATCTTGATGTTTGCCGGGCGTGCTCCGGAGTACTCGACAATGTTCTGGATGAGAGTCGCGAGCTTGAGCGAATCCTGGGAGGTCACCTCGATGCTCGACATCATGAGCAGCACCTTCGGCGTCTTCACCTCGTAGAGCTCGAGCAGCTCCTTGATCTTGTAACGCAGCAACTCGATCTTCTCGCGGTTGAGCCCCTGAGCAACCTCGATGAAGAGAATCTCGTCGTTGAAGTGCGCCTCGATGATGCTCGGGGTGTCGTCGAGGTCGAGCTTTACACCGAGCAGCTCCGCGACGGTCTTCAGAAGGGCATCGATCTTGATCGGCTTCGTGAAGAACTTGCGCACGTTGTAGCGGGCGACCTGGATGATCTTGTCCCGGTCGATACGCGCGGACGCCATGATCACCGGCACCGCCCCTACGTTCTTGTCGTCTGCCTTCTTCTGGAGCAACTCGAGCGAGCTGATCCGCGAGAGGTAGTAGTCCATAACCACGAGATCGGGGGGATCCGCGCGCAGTTTTGACCATCCGTCGAGACCGTTGACCGCGACCTCTACCTCGAAGCCGTACTCCTCGAGTTTCTGCTTGAGGAACTCGCGAAAAAGCGACGACTCGTCGATCACCAGAATGCGTTTCGCCATAGGATTCTGCCTCGCTTCACCCCCGTTATACGTGATTTTGCGACATCACGCAAGAATCGTTCCTGTGTAGTCGCAATTGACGCTCCCCGGGCCGGGCACTACACTCGGCTCGCTATGGCACGAATCGATGATCCGCTGACAGGGCTTCCGCTCGGCGATCCCGACGATGACCCGCTCGGCCCCGGTGTCCCCTGCCCGCCCGACAGCATCGCCGCGGCCCGCGCCTCGATGATCGTCTCGGCCTCCGGATGGCGCAAGGTATTTGCCGCCGACGGCGATGAGAACTCGGCCGTCAGCGAAGTCGGCCCGGCAAACCGTGAGCTCATCGCGCTTGCCGGCGCCGCATTCTGCGAGTACTTCGCTCCCCGGCTTGCACCATCGCGGCGCAGCATCGTCCTTGCCGTCGACTCGCGCCCCACCGGCGCCGTTCTCGCAGAGATTCTGCTGCGGGTTCTGCTTGCGCACGATCTCGAAGTGCGCTACCTCTTCATCTCACCCATCCCCGAAGTCATCGCCTACACCGCCTCCGACGCGCGCATCGGCGCCTTCCTCTACGTGAGTGCGAGCCACAACCCCGTCGGACACAACGGACTGAAGTTCGGGCGCGCGGGAGAGGGCGTGCTCGCCGGTCCCGAGTCCCGGCAGGTTGCAGCAGCCTTCGATCGGCTCTGCGGTGACGAGGACGCGAGACGGCGCCTTGCCGATCGCGTGCGCCGGGTATCCTCCCGCGCGGTTTTCCGGGCGTTCACCGACGTTGCCGTGGTCAAGCCGCGCGCGGTCTCCGCCTACCGGAGTTTTGCGCTCGAGGTCGCCGACGGACCGGCCGGAGCGGGCACCGCCGCCGCGGCCATATCGGCCGGCGCCGAAGCATCCGGCTGCGGTATCCTCATCGACTTCAACGGCGGCGCACGAACCACATCCGCGGATGTGTCGCTTTTCGAAGGCCTCGGTATGCAGGTACGGACCCTCAACGCGGCGCCACGGAAGATTGCACATCAGATCCTTCCCGAGGGTGCCGGCCTCGATGAGGCCCGTATCGCGCTGGCCGCGGCGGCCGCCGCCGACCCTGCCTTCACCCTCGCCTATGTCCCCGACAACGACGGGGACAGAGGTAACCTGCTATTCGCCGACGCAACCACGCCCCTGAGCGCCCAGGAAGTCTTTGCGATGGCGGTAGTCGCCGAGCTCTCCTGGCTCTCGGTGGCGGGGTTCGTCCCCACGGCCCGGCGTCCATGGGCTGTAGTGGTAAACGGCCCCACGTCGCTGCGGATCGAGCGCATCGCGCAGGCCTTCGGCGCTGAGGTCCACCGCTGCGAGGTCGGCGAGGCAAATGTCGTCGCTGCCGCCGAGCCGCTCCGTGCGCGCGGCTACCTCGTGCGCATCCTCGGTGAGGGGTCGAACGGGGGAAACATCCTGCATCCCTCCCGGGTGCGGGATCCCATGGCGACCGTCTTCTCCTTCCTGAAGCTTCTGTATGCGGGGCGCGGGACAGAGCGCGACCTCTTTCGGGAATGGTGCCGAAAGAGCGGGCGAGAGGACGCCTACCGCGAGGACTTCACCCTCGAGCAGGTTCGCCTCACCCTCCCCCAGTTTCGCACCACCGGAACCGGCGAGCCCGGGGCGAAGCTGCAGGTCCGCACCGCCGATCACGCGTTGCTCAAGGCGCGCTACATCGAGGTCTTTACCTCGCAGTGGGAACAGCGTGCCGGGGAGCTCGCCCGTCGCTTCGGTTTTGCGCGCTATGAGGAGATCCGGTACGAGGACGGCGGGCCGGGTGGGCTGAAGATGCAGTTCTACGACGGGGATGATCGGGCCACCGGCTTTCTATGGATGCGAGGCTCGGGAACCGAGCCCCTCTTCCGTGCGGTCGTCGATATCGAGGGGACGGATCCGGCGGCCGAAACGGAGCTCCTCGAGTGGCACCGCAGCATGATCGCGCGGGCGGACGGCGGCGGCTGAGGCGAGCGCGTAAGCAGAGGCGGCCGCGGGCCGGCGGCCCCGCGCGGCCGTTCGCGCCGCAGCACCCCGGGCCGGCGGCCCCGCCCGACGCCTCGGCCGCTGAACCGAGGTCCCGCCACCTCAGCGGATGCGCACAGCCCCGCCGTCGCGCGTAATGAAACCCTCCGCCTCGAGCGCCGCCACCACCGGTTCCACCCGCGCCGCGGGGAAACCGAGCACCTCGGGCAGATCGTCGGCCGCAAGAGCCTCGCGCTCGGCGAGGGCGCGAAGCAGCCTGCCGCGAATCTGGCGGTCGGAGTTCTCGAACGCGCTCTGTCGCGTGTAGTGTGCACTGCGCCGGTTCGCATTCGGAAACCACCTCGCGAGCATCGTCCCGTAATCCATGAGGGCATAGTACCAGCTGCGCGGATCGTCGGTATCGACGGTATCGCGGACGAGGGGCAGGATATCGCGATCACGCACATCAGCCTGCTCGCGGAAAAAGAAATGAATGAACACGCGTCGGATGTTGGTCTCGATGAAGACTACCGGACTGTTGTAGGCAAAGGCTGCGAGCGAGCCGGCCGTGTTGGGACCGACACCGGGAAGCGTCTCCAGCGTCCCGGGATCGCGCGGGAGCTCGCCGCCATACCGCGAAACAATGAGCCCGGCAGACCCGTGGAGGAACTTCGCGCGGCGGTTGTAGCCGAGACCCTGCCAGGCGAGCAGCACCTCACGCAGCTCGGCGGCGGCAAGCGTTTCGAAGTCCGGAAACCGTGTGATGAACTCCGGATACTTCTGCATCACCCGCGGAACCTGCGTCTGCTGCAGCATGATCTCCGAGACGAAGATGCGGTAGGGGTCGCGTGTGTCGCGCCACGGCATCGGGCGACCGTAGCTTTCGTAGAAGCCGCGTATGA
>JAWLDL010000073.1:0-8597 GCA_041686675.1 Spirochaetia bacterium
CTCGAGAAGTTTGTAGGGCTCTTTGCCGCCGATGCTGTAGAGATTGCCACCACTGCTGCCGACCACCGCGATCCGTTTGCTCATTGAGTGCCTCCCCTGTGCTTCTTACAAATGCCGGCGTATTGTTGCAGAGGCAGGCGAGCGTGGCAACTAGGCGAGATCTTCTTCGAGTCCGTAATCCTTGATCTTGTTGAGGAGCGTTCGCCGGGTGATGCCGAGCTCATCGGCGGTCTGTTGGCGCCGCCACTCGTTGCGGTACAACGCCTCCTCGATGGCCGCGCGCTCCACCTCACGGAGCGTCCGGCCCGCGGGCTCGCCGCGTGCTGCCTGCGGGCCCGGCCGCGCGCCGACCCGCCCCCGCCCCTCTGCCTCCGGCGCGTCCGGGAGGTCGAAGTCGGCGGGGGTGAGCTCGCTCTCCTCGGCGAGGATGACCGCACGCTCTATCATGTTCTCGAGCTCGCGCACGTTTCCCGGGAACCGGTAGTATTGCAGCGCGCGCACCGCCTCGGGAGTGATTGCCGTGACGCGTGAACCGGTGCGCTCGCGCATGGTCGAGAGGAAATGGCGCGCGAGAAGCGGGATGTCCTCGGCCCGCTCGCGCAGCGGCGGCAGCTTGATCCGAATGACGTTCAGCCGGTAGAAGAGGTCCTCCCGGAAGCCGCCGTCCGCCACCCGGGCCTCGAGGTTCGCGTTGGTGGCGGCGATGAAGCGTACATCAACGGGAATCGACGTCGTGGCACCGAGGCGCTGGATGCGATGTTCCTGCAGCACGCGAAGCAGCTTCACCTGCAGATGCAGCGGCATGTCCCCGATTTCATCGAGAAACGCCGTGCCGCCGCTTGCCACCTCGATCATGCCCCGCTTTCGGGCGTCGGCGCCGGTGAAGGCTCCCTTCTCGTGGCCGAAGAGCTCGGACTCGATGAGCTGCTCGGGGATGCCGCCGATGTTGATGGGGACGAAGGGGCTGTCCGCGCGGGGCGATGACTCGTGGATCCGGCGCGCGAGGACTTCCTTCCCGGTCCCGCTCTCGCCGGTGATGAGCACGGTCGAATCGGTGGGTGCGACCTTTGCGGCAAGCTCCAGTACCTTCCTCATCGAGGAGCTCTCGGACTCGAGCTCCGGCCCTGCTTCCCGGTCGAGGGATGCCAGCCGTCTGAGCCGGTCGTCCTCCACCGAGCGCGTGAGCCGGATCAGCAGATCGTCGGGGTCGAAGGGTTTGGTGACGTAGTCTGCGGCGCCTGCCTTCATCGCCGCGACCGCGTCACTGATTTCCCCGTAGGCTGAGATCATGATGGTCGGGATGCTCCGTCCCTCCTGCTGCAGCCAGTCGAGGAGCTCGAGCCCACTCATGCCCGGCATGCGCAGGTCCACGACGAGGCCGTCGAAATGCTCCTCGGCGAGGGACTTCTGCGCCGAAAGTCCGTTCTCGGCCTCCTTGCACTCGATGCCCTCGAGGGCAAAATAGTCGGCCACGGTGCGCCGGATGTTCTTCTCGTCGTCAGCGATCAGCACGCGCATCGCGCTGTACCTCCGGTAAATGGATGATGCACTCGGCGCCGGGACCGTCGCTGCGGTTTCCGAGGGCAATGCTGCCGCCCGCGGCCTCAACGAAGCGTTTGCTTACCGCGAGGCCGACCCCGAACCCGCCTTCCTTGCGCGTATAGAAGGGGTCGAAGACATGCTCACCGGCCGCGTCGGCAGGCAGGCCCGGACCACGATCGGCGACGCGGATCTCGGCGCCGTCGCGGGTGCGGTGGAGGCTCAATTCGACGGGCGGCGGTGCCGGCGCCGTGGTACCAGGGGTCTGTGAGTCCGCGGCGCCGCCGGCCGCTACGCCGGTGTCCGCGCCGCCGGCCGCGGCTTCGGCGGCGTTTCGAAGCACGTTGCCGAGTACCGAGTGCAGACGGTGGCGGTCGAATCGCACCGTGCAGGGCGCCGGGCAGCGCAGCTCCACCTCGACGGGGAAGGAGTAGCGTGTCGGCAGGCTCTCGAGGAACTCGGTGAGCTCGATATCTTCCGGGGATCCGGCGGGATCCTGGAGGAACTCCCGTACCTCGTTTACGAGCGCATCGATACGCCCCACCTCCTCATCGAGGATGTCGAGCTGCGGCGTCGCTGCCCCGGCAGGCCCGGTCCCCGCCCCCGCCCCGCCGAGCCGCTTTCGAAGCATGGCGGTCTGCAGGCGGATGGCGCCAAGGGGATTTCTAATCTCATGCGCGAGCGTTCGCGCCGCCTCGCCGAGTTGTACGAGGTGCTCGCGCTTGCGTCGGTCTTCCTCGTAGAGATGCAGGCGATGGGAGAGCGCCGCCACCGCAGCAAGCAGTCCGATCAGGGCCAGGCCGAGGGCTGACCAGGAGGCGAGGCGGGTGCGCGTGGAGGCGAGAATATGGGATACGTCGTAGTCGACGAGGAGAAAGGTTGCCCCTCCGAGAACGCTTCCGGTCTCCGGCTGCGGAGCCGGCGGTTGCATCATCCCTCCGCGCGGGCCCATGCCCCGATCCTGCATGCGCTCGCGCATGTTTTCAGGCATGCGGTCCATGGGGCCCGGCCGGGTGGCCCGCGGCACGCCGAGTGGCCTGACGAGCCGAAGCGTCCCCTCGCCCCGGTAGAGCTCCGATCTGGGGGCCGCGGACGGGGGTATCGGCTGCCGTGCTACGGGTGCCGTTCCGACCTGTACACGCGCCCGCCCCGAGTCATCGTAGATTCCGAAGCCCCGCACGCGCTCGGGAAGCACCGATTCGTCGGGAGGGCCCGAGCGGGCGTAGTACTCGGTCAGGGCCGCAGCAGCCTGCAGGGCCTCGAACTCCATCATGGTTCTGTCGTGTTCGCTCCGCTGTGACAGCAGGAATACGAAGCCGGCAACCAGCAATGCGGTGAGGCCCGCCCCGGCTGCCATAAGCAGATAGCGTTGTCGCTTCTCGCGGTTCATTGCCGTAAACATAGAAAAGACGGGCCCCGCGGGACCCGCCTCATTCTATATGATTATCGATGGGGATTACCAACCGCGACCGGAGTATCCCGGCGCCGGCGCCTGCCGACCGTAGCCCTGGGGCGCATACCCCTGCTGCGGGCCGGAGCCCCGGGATCCGTAGCCCGGGCCGTAACCCTGCGGGCCACGCATTCCCTGCCATCCGCCGCGCGGTCCCATCATGCCGTAGCCGTGGTGCGGGCCCCATCCGCGCGTCTGAGCCGTGCGCGGCGGTGCGATGTCATACTCGGTGCCGTCAATGGTCGCCGAGGTTACGCGCATGTGTCCGTCGAGGCTCTCGGTCTCCTCGAAGAGGTAGCCCTTCACCGAGACCTCATCTCCGGGCTCGAGGTCCAGGTCCAGCCAGCGGTATCCGGGGACGCCCGCGGTATAGGTCTTCCCGTTTACCCGGATGAGCGGGTATCCGTCCACCTCGTCGTAGGTGCCCACCATTTCGGTTTCCGCGGCGGGGGCCGCTACTCCGGGGCCCGCCACACCGGTGCCGGGGAAACCGGGGCCAGAGAAGCCCGGTCGCGCACCGCCCGGTCCGACCGCGCCGGGTGCAACATTTTCCTGGGTGCCGGACGCGAAGAGCGCGCCCCCGACCATCGCAAGTACAAGTACCAAAGCAACTCGTTTCATCATATTCCTCCTCGTTACGAATGCTGTACCCATACATAAGCGAGAACCGTGCCAAGTATCTGAAAACAGACGCCGGGCCGCGCCGCTTTTTCAGGCCGTTTCGGGCGATTTCGGCCGGTTTCGTGCATTTTCGAGGTCAAATTCGGCTCGGAGGGCGCTATCTCGGCCGTGCGGCGAGCGGCCGCTCCGCGCGGGCCGGGAAAAAACTTCCCATGGACAAAAGAGGGGAAAGTCTTTCATGCTGATGGGAGGCCGGGCCGATACACGGAATAGGGGTGCATGCCGTCCGCGCATGCCCCGGTGTAGGACCGGTGCAGGAGGAGACCGACCGTGCAGCAATTTCGACCTTCGAGACTCTTTACAGTTCTGCTTCTCGTCATGAGCCTGGCAACCGTCGTGAGCGGCCAGCAGGCCGGAGACGCTCAGGCAGAGCCCGGGAACGGCGAGCAGGGCTATGCCGGCACGTGGTCGCTCGTGATCGGACCGAGCCGCCTCCTCTGGGAGATCGAGGCCGACAGCTACGAGTTCTACGCCTATCAGGCCGGAACCGTACGCATCGGATCGCGGGGCGAGATAACCGTCGAGGATGATGTCATCACCTTCCTCGCGCGCGAGACCACCGACGACGGTGAGGAGTGGCGGGAGGTCGAGCTGCCCGAGGAGGACGCGAGCGCGTCATTCGCATACAGCGTGGAGGAGCGCCGTGTGATGGCGGATGCGGAACCGGACGCCGATGGCGAAGAGGGCGATGTCGCAGACGCGGGCGCCGGCGATGACGCCGAAGCGGGCGCCGTCGGCGACGCGGAACTGCTGCTCAGGCTCGCCATTCCGGGTCGCCCGCAGTTCTACACCGACTATCGCGCCGGATCCGGGGAGGAGCTGGTTGAGGAAGAGGCGGCAGACGAGGAGACGGCCGCGGACAACTAAGAGAGCAGCGGCTCCAACCGGGCAAACACCGGATAATGATCCGAGGGGTACACGCCCTCGTGCTTGTGTCGCTCAATGTACCCGTCTCGAATTTCGAGTTTCTCCGACACCAGAATATGATCGATCCGCGGCCACAGCGTAACGCCGTAACCGAAGTGAAAGGTTCCCCGCCGGTTTGCTTCGATGACCGGCTCGAGTCCGAGCTCGGTGAGCGCCCTCACCGGCGGTGATCCCCGAAACGAGTTGAAATCCCCCAGCACGACAAGCGGCATGTCGAGGTGTCCGAGCTGCTCGATGGTGTCGATGATGAGCTGCGCCTGCCGCCGCCGGAACTTCGGATTGCGCGCATCGAGGTGCACGTTATACACCACGAGTTGCTCATCCTCCGCTTTCTCCCGCAGTACGCCCCACGCGGCGAAAGATTTGCTGAGATGCCGCGCCGCCTGGTGCCGGTGGATCCTGCTGTGGGGACGACCTCGCAGCAGTCCGGCATCGATCCCGCCGGCGATGACGAGCCCGTCCTCGTCGAACGCGAGGAATCCGCTACTCTGCGTCTCCAGCCGTTCACCGCGAATGAGGATCGGATTGTCGGCAGGCGGCTCATCCGGCGCGGTTCCTACCGCCGCTTCGAGATTCGGAAACGTGTCGGCGAGCCATTGCAGCTGGTCGACGTCGTTTGGGATACCGTGGGTCCGGTTCGTGACCTCCTGAAGCGCGAGGATGTCGGGGTCCTGCCGCTGTATCAGTGACTCGATGACTTCGCGTCGTCGGTTCCAGCGCAGACGTCCGGTGTTGCCCACGGCGGTGGTTCGAATATTGAACGTTCCAAACTTCAGCACGTCCGTGCTCATTTCACATCTGTCCCTTCGGTTCAGGTAATCGACTCGATATCCTCCCCCGCAGTCCGACCGAGATCCATGAAAACCTCGGAAATCGTGGGATGGGCGTGCGCCGTCCGCGCAGCATCGTAGACGGTTCCCTCGAATCGCATCATGGCCGCGGCCTCTCCGACGAGGTCGGAGGCGTTCTCGGCGAATATCTGCACACCGAGTACCTCGCCGTAAGTCTGCTCGAAGAGAATCCGCACGAAGCCGTCTCCGGCGCCCCGAATGAGGGCGGTGCTGTTCTCGGTGAGCGGTGCCTCGACACTTCGAAACGCGACGCCGTCGGCCTCGAGCTCGGACTCGGTTCGCCCGATCTGAGCTATCTCGGGCTCGCCGTAGACGACCACCGGTTCATCACCCTTGACCCAGGGATCGGTGACGCCGGCGATGTTGTTCACCGCGTACAGTCCCTGCGCCGAGGCGCTGCGCGCGGTCGGCGTTATTCCGTTTACGTTGCCGACGGCATATATCGTCTCCACGCTCGTGCGGAGGTAGGCGTCCACGTTCGGAAAAGGCCCGGCCATCTCGAACGATATCTCACCGCCGGGCAGGACACCACGTTCAGCGATACAGTTGATGAGAAGGTCACAGGGCGCAGTCTCCGTCCCGATTTTGAGGTGCCCGTTCCCGTAGCTGTAGGTGCCGGCATCGGTGATGATCTCGACCCCGGCGCTCTCAAGCCGCCGGGTCACCGCCTCCACAAGCCGCGGGCCGAGCATCGGCAGCAGCCCCGGCATGGCCGTGGCGATGGTCACCGTGGAGCCGAGCATCGAGAAAAGCTGTGCGTACTCCACCGCAACGGGCGTGGTTCCGAGAACCACCACGCGCTCGGGCACCTCAGGCGCCGAGAGGGCGGTCCATGCGGTCGCCGTTCGTTCGGCGGGCATGTCGAATGGCAGGCCGACGGTATCGGAGCCGGTGGCGAGGATGATATGGCGGCCCTCGATAACGCGGTTTTCGACGCTTACCGACGTGCCCGAAGCAATCTCGGCCTCACCGCGTATCCGCTCCACCCCGCGCGCCTCCAGTTTCGCCTCGATGTTCGCGCTCATGCGCTCGGCGACCTGCGTCGAGCGCTGCATGGCCGTGCGCATACTGAACCGTGCGTGCTGCGTGTCGAGACCTTCCACCCCGAAGTGGGATGCCTGCATCACCTGCCGGAAGAATCGTGCGGACTCGAGCATTCCCTTCGACGGGACGACCCCCGCGTGCAGCGCCCGTCCGCCGACGCGCCCGCGCTCGATGAGGAGCGTCTTCATGCCGAGCTGCCCCGCACGCAAGGCGGCTACGTATCCGGCGGGACCTGCTCCGATGATGATTACGTCGTACATGTGATGCCTCCTCAATCGATGAACATGGATGCCGGACTCTCGAGGAATTCGACGATGTCGTTCAGAAAACGTGTTGCCTCACCGCCGTCGACAATGCGGTGATCAACGCTGAGAGACAGCGGCATGATCGTGCCGATCCCGATCTCGTCGCCGTCGGGACCTTCGGTGACGACCGGGCGCTTGTGGATGCGTCCGATACCGAGGATGCCTGCTTCGGGATAGTTGATGACGGGAACGGCGAACAGCCCGCCGATAGAGCCGAAACTGGTCACCGAGAACGTGCCGCCTTTGAGCTCATCCATTGCGAGCTTGCGCTCTCGTGCCCGGCTCGAGAGGTCGTCGATGGCTGCGGCGATTTCGGAAAGCGGACGTCGGTCCACGTCGCGTATGACCGGCACCATGAGCCCTTCATCGGTATCCACGGCGATTCCGAGATTGTAGCGATGATAGTAGATCATGCGGTTGTGCTCGAGGTCCATCTCCGCATTCAGGCTCGGGTGGCGTTTGAGCGCCGCGGCGATGGCCTTGAGGATGAAGGGGAGATAGGTCAGCCGCACGCCCTTATCGGCGAAGCGCTGCTTGTGCCGGGCGCGGAGCTCCACGAGCTCGGAGATCTCCGCCTCCTCGGTGACGCTCATGTGGGCGGCGTTGTGCTTGGACTCCACCATGTGCCGCGCGATGGTCTTACGGATGCCCGAGAGCTGCCGGTACTCGAGCTCCTCTTCCTCGCCCGTCGTTCCGGGTGCTCCGCCGGCCTGGCCCTCGGCGAAGCGGTGGACATCGTCCTTGGTGACCCGCCCGGCGGGACCGGTGCCGCGGATCTGATTGATGTCGATGTTGAGTTTGCGGGCCACCGCGCGGGCAACCGGGGTCGCCAGTGCCTTTCCGCGCGGGCGGCCGGACTCGGTCTGCTCTGAACGGGCCACGCCCTCATCGCTTGCCGGGAGGTAGGCCCCCTCGCCGGCCACCTCGATGGTTCCGACGACCCCGCCGTCGCCTTCATCGACCGGTTCCTGGCTGGGCGGCGCCGGTTTCTCCTCGGCGATCTGCTGGGCTTCCTCACTCGATACGCCCTCGATCTCGAGCTCGACGAGGGGATCACCGACGTTTATGGTGTCGCCCTCCGAACCGTAGATGGCCACAACCGTCCCGTCGCGGGGGGAGGGGATGTCGGTGACGACTTTGTCGGTCTCCATCTCAACGAGCGGGTCGCCGGTCTGCACCTGCTGCCCCTTCTTCACGCGCCACTCTACGATCTGGCCTTCGGTTATGCCTTCTCCGATGTCGGGAAACTTGAACATGTATCGCATTGGACCGGCCCTCCCTAGAAGTGTACCAGGTTCTGGATCTCGTAGAAAATCCGTTGTGGATCCTGCATGTAGAAATGTTCGCCCTGCGGCAGCGGAACGATGGTGTCGAACCCGGTCAGCCGCCGCGGCGGTGCCTCGAGATGCAGAAACGCCTCCTCGACGGCGATGCTCATGAGCTCGGCGCCGGGCCCGTAGCTCGACGGCGCTTCTCCGACGAAGAGCATTCGACCGGTCTTTCTGATCGATCGTCCGATCGTCTCCCGGTCGACGGGATAGATGGTCCTCAGATCTATGAGCTCGACCGAGATGCCCGCCTGCTTTGCCTGCACCATGGCCTTCTGCACTTCCCGGATCATGGCGCCGTAGGCGACCACGGTAATGTGCTCGCCCGGCTGCACCACCCGCGCGCTGCCGAGTGGAACGCGGAAGGGCTCCTCGGAGACCTCCTGCTTCACCGCCCGGTAGATACGCTTGGGCTCCATGAAGATGACGGGGTCGTTACTCTCGAAGGGCCTGCTCATGAGCGCCATCGAGA
>JAWLDL010000074.1:0-8591 GCA_041686675.1 Spirochaetia bacterium
GCCACCTTCGCGGTCGAGCACGAAGTTGACCACCGGCTGGTTGGAGATGGGATCACGCGCGAACTGCGCCTCGGTGATGTGTTGCCCCGGAAGGCCGTTCTCCTGCACGTCGGACTCTATGACGATGTAACGGATGAACTGGTCGAGACCGTACTCATCCTGCGTGACGTAGGGCACGACCTCCGAGCCCGCGGGAATCCAGTCGGGGACGCCGTCGACTTCCGGATCCCAGCCCGGGTTTTCCTGCTGCAGCTGAATCAGCCGCTCGGTGGCCTCATCGTCCACGATGTGGAAGTTGAGACTACCCTTGCCCATGAGAAAGGAATTGACCCGCTCACGGTCATTGTCGCCCGGTATCTCCACCGAGATGCGGTTGTCCTCCATCTCCCGGATCTGCGGCTCGGTAATGCCGAAGCGGTCGATGCGGTTGGTGAGGATCTCCATGGCAAGGTCGACTGCCTCGTCGACTTCCGCGGTGGTCGGCTGCTCGCCGAGCCGCTCGGCAAGGCTTTCCTCATCCGCCTCGAGAATGACGTTGACGCCTCCGGAGAGATCGAGACCAAGCATGATGATCCGCGAGCGCATATCCTTGAGCTCCTGGATCTCATCCCGATAGTGATCCTCGATGGCGTCAAAGGCCTCCTGTTGGCTGCGGAAGGCGGCAAGCACCGACTCCGCGGTCCAGGTGTCGGGCACCTCGCGGTCGTCGAGCCGATAATTCTGCCGCGCAAGCTCGGTGAGGTAGGAGTACTCCTGCGGAAGCGGGGCATCTTCTTCCGTCGCCGCCAGCTCCTGCAGCTCCTCTATGGCGCGTCGGGCCTCGCTGCGCGCGTAGTCGCGGAGCTGGCCACGAGAGCTCTGCGCAAGCTCCTTGTCCTCTTCGGGGATGAAAAAATACCAGTTGACCGTCGGGTAGAGGAATACTCCACTTATGACGATAACAGCCAGGATAATGAGAAAACGAAGACGTTTGGTCATTCGGTGAACTCCACGGTAATGAGGTGTGTGGCGCCGTCGCGCTTACTCGTCGTCGCTTTCGGACTCGTCGTCGGCCTCTGCCTCGATAGCTTTCTCCTCGAACTTCTTCTTCTTGGAGGAGGCTTTCTTCTCGAGAACGTTGGAGATGGCGGTCTTGGAAAACTCAAGCGACGTGTTGTTGTCAACCTTGAGTACGACTGCGTCTTCCTTCAACGACTGAATAACGCCGCGGATTCCGCCGATGGTAACCACCCGATCGCCCTTGCCGAGCGACGCGAGCATCGCCTTCGTCTCTTTCTGCTTCTTGTTCTGAGGCCGGATGATGAGAAAATAGAAAATGAGAAAAACAAGACCGAAGGTGATGAGGGTAGGCAGAATGGAGGCCGGACCGCCCTGAGGGGCTCCGCCGCCGCCGGCAGGGGCTCCCATGAGAATAGGTAGACTACCCAGAATTGTGCTCATGTCAGATAACTTCCCTTTGTATGGTGATAGTGGCGAAACGCTATCACAGAACGATTTCCGCAGTCAACCGCGGCTTACACCGCCATGGTCTTCTCGATGCCCGCGGGCACCGTAAAGACGCCGAACAGCCGCTTGAGCGCCTCCGGCGAGTCCGCCGGCAGGGTAGTGTGTGCCCTGAAGTACTCGATGAGCTCCTGCATCTCCTGCTCGTCCCCGGAATACACCGCAGAGCGGAAGGCCTGGCTGTAGAGACCCTTTCCGGCGAGCTCGAGGGTGGAGAGCTTTGCATACTTCTTTCGGGCCGTAGCATTGACCACGGCAATCGAGCCCTGATAGCCGATGGTGAACACGAAGTCTTCTCGTTTCATCGTTTACCATCCCGACGGCGCCGATTCTCTGCCGGCACCGCTAACAAAAAGGGAAGCCCGAAGGCTTCCCTTTCGTGCACGTATGTGTCACGGGCGCTACATCATGCCGCCCATGCCACCCATGCCGCCCATTCCACCCATTCCGCCTCCGGCGCCTGCTCCGGCACCTTCGCCTTCCTTCTCGGGAATGTCGGTAATGGCAGCTTCGGTGGTGAGAAGCAGCCCGGAAATCGAGCCTGCATTCTGAAGGGCGCTGCGCGTAACCTTGGCCGGGTCGATGATCCCTTCCTTCACCAGGTCCAGCCAGGTCATGCTTGCAGCGTCGAAGCCGATTCCGGCCTTCTCGCCCTTCGCCCGGTCTGCAACGATGGATCCGTCGAGCCCCGCGTTGATCGCGATCTGACGGATGGGCTCTTCGAGGGAGCGCTTCACGATGCGGAAGCCTACCTTCTCATCCTCGGGCCAGTCGTCGACGTTCTCCTTCTCGAGTGCGTTCACCGCCTGAACGAGCACCAGACCTCCGCCGGGGATGATTCCCTCTTCGATGGCTGCGCGGGTCGCCGAAAGGGCGTCCTCGACACGGTGCTTCTTTTCCTTGAGCTCTACCTCGGTCGGTGCGCCGACGTTGATGACGGCCACACCGCCTGCGAGCTTCGCAAGGCGCTCCTGCAGCTTCTCGCGATCGTAATCGGAGGTGGTGTCCTCGATCTGCGCCTTGATCTGCGCGATCCGATCCTTGATGTCTTCCTGCTTACCGGAGCCGTTGATGACGGTGGTGTTCTCTTTGTCGACCTTGACCGACTGCGCCTGTCCGAGCTGGCTGATGTCGGCCGTCTCGAGCTTCAGCCCGAGCTCTTCGGAGATGACCTGACCGCCGGTGAGGATCGCGATGTCCTCGAGCATGGCCTTGCGGCGATCACCGAAGCCCGGCGCCTTGACGGCGACGGCGTTCAGCGTACCGCGTATGGAGTTCACGACCAGCGTTGCCAGGGCCTCGCCCTCGATGTCCTCGGCAATGATGAGGATGGGCTTGGACTGCTGCGCGACCTTCTCGAGGATCGGCAGGAGGTCCTTCATGCTGGAAATCTTCTTGTCGTGGATGAGAATGTAGGGGTTCTCGAGAACCGCGGTCATGTTGTCTTTGTTCGTCGCAAAGTACGGGGACACGAAACCGCGATCGAACTGCATACCTTCCACAAACTCGGTGGTGGTCTCGATGGTCTTCGACTCTTCGACGGTAATCACACCGTCCTTGCCGACCTTTTCCATCGCACCGGCGATTTCCTCGCCGATTTCCTTGTCGTTGTTCGCCGAGATGGCCGCGACCTGGGCAATCTCTTCCTTGTCCTTGATGACCTTGGACATCTTCTGGATCTCGGCAACGGCGACGCCGACGGCACGGTCAATGCCGCGCTTGATGCCCATCGGGTTGATGCCTGCCGCCACGCTCTTGAGGCCCTCGCGGATCATGCTGTGCGCGAGCACCGTTGCGGTGGTCGTGCCGTCACCTGCAATGTCGTTTGTCTTGGTGGCGACTTCCTTGAGAAGCTGCGCTCCCATGTTCTCATACGGATCTTCGAGCTCGATCTCCTTGGCGACCGATACTCCGTCCTTGGTGACCGTGGGAGCACCGAACTTCTTGTCAAGCAGAACGTTTCGCCCCTTCGGGCCCAGCGTAACTTTCACGGCGTTGGAAAGCTGGTCAACGCCGCGGAGAAGCGCTCTTCGGGCTTCCTCGTTGAATGTCAGTTGCTTCGCCATATCCACTCCCTCTTTGTGTCGTTTTGGTGCATTGAGTGCTTTTACTAGCGATGTAGTCGATGCTGCCGGAAAGATACAAAGGATTCCTGCAATCATCAACAAGAAATTTCGTTGTATCGCAATCATCGTGGCACACACGGTGGCTACTGACAGGTTTGATTTTTCTGCGGTACTTGCGTCACAATGCCTATGTGGCCAGACAGACCGAACTCGAGCTGACCGTCCTCGCCTTCGTGCCTCCCGGCACCGCGTCTACGAAGGTAGCTTCCCTCGCGCAACTCCTCGACGCGAGTCCCCGGTTTCGAAGCGCCCCCGTCACCTGGAGCCTTCCCGCTCTCACCGCCCTCGAGAATCCGTCAATTGCGGCGGCCGTCCGCTCGCGTATGGACTCCGCCGGCGACAACGTGGCAACCGCAGGCTATGTCGGGGTAGCGCACTCGCTGCTCCTCGCCACCGAGCTCAAGCCCGAGTGTGCGCTCGGTCTCTCCAACCCGCGGAAGAGCGGCATCCTCGACGTGTTTCCCGATGCGGCCCCGATTCTTCTCGCACCCTTTCCCGATCCCCGACGGCCGGAGGCGGCCTCGGTGTACGCACGACATTTCGACGCCTTCGCTCGTGGCATCGTTCCGGCAACGGGCAGGGAGCCGGCGCGCTTTCTCTTCGCCGTCGGCGGCCACACATGGTCGATTCCCGCGCTCATCTGCGGCCCGGAGGTAACTGAGGCTTCTCTGAGCTCGGACCTTCGCGTCATGGATAAACACCGCTCGCCGGGAGCCGTCGTCATGCTCCGGGCGGGGGCAGCGCAGGCGGTGGAAGTCCTCGATCTCGTCCTCGACCGGCGTGCCGGCACCGCACGGCCCGCGCACATTACTCCCTTCGATCCCGAGTGGGTCACCGACCGCGGAACCCGGACGACGGCGACGCCGCCGGCCACCGAGGCCGGTGCCTGCCGCATGCCATGCGTACGAACCTCCGAAGCCGTGGAAGCTCTGCGTGCCGACGCGCCGGAGAAGCCGGAGCTCGTGCTCGAGCAGCTCGCCGAGGAGCGCGCAGCGGCCCGGTATGAGACGCCGTGCGAGGGGAGCCCACCAGCAGGCCGAACGATCCATGCGAGCATGATGGGGTCCGCAACGCTGGAGATGGACGGCTGCGGCGTGCAGTTCTCCCGGGGCAGGCTCTCCCGGTTCGCGCGCACGCCCCGCGACAAGCGGACCCAGCTTCTCGCGGATACCGTCTCCGGCTTCCTGCGAACAAGCGAGCGGACCTACACGCTGACGCCGGAGAGCGCCTTCTCCTTCGAGGAACCCGGCATCGGCGGGCGCGGTCTGATGTCTATTCACTCCCTCGGCCGCGACGAACTCGATGCGCCGGGTCGTCTGCTCGTTGACTACACGGCAATCGGGGACTTTCCGTGGCTCGTTATCGAGCTGTGCTTCGAGTTTCCCATTGTCGGGGAGAACGAGCGGGTCGAGGAGCTCGTTCCGTTCGCGCTGCCGCTGCGCCTGCCCGAGCGGGCAGAGGATCAGGTTCTCGCGACACAGTATCCCGACGGCAGCGGCAGCCGGCTCGACCTGCGGGGAGTCACCGGGTCGGGATGCGCATTCGGGAGCCTGCTGCAGGTCGGCAGTCAGTTCACGATCTCGTGGATCGAGCCGGAGAGGGGCGTTACCGGTGCCTTTCGCTTCGACGTACGTCGCGCGATCTCCGGCTCCTCGCTGACCCTCTATCCCTTCGGCCGCTTCGGTGCCGAAGATCTCGCCGAGCGGGCCGGCACCGCATCGCGGGTACGCATCGCGATCGCGGCGGGACAGAGGGACTACAGCGAGATCACGCACGCGCCGGCCGAAGCACGATGCCACCATCTGCCCTCAGCACCGACGCATTGATTTTCGCGGTCTACGGAGGGATATTTTGCGCATATGACGGATAACCCCCTGAACCTCGGACTGGAGACGCGGAAGGAGGCCCCGCCCTTCGTCATTTTCATATTCGGCGTCACCGGGGACCTTACCGCCCGAAAGCTCATGCCGGCCCTGTTCTCGCTCTTTCTCAAGGGCATGACCCGATTCAAGGTGGTCGGCTTCGCCCGCCGCGACTGGGGCACCGATGGCCTCAGAGAGCGCGCGCGGGGGATGATCGAGGAGGTGCCCGGCGCCTCCGATGAGCAGCGCGAGACCTTTCTCGGGCGCCTGGAGTACCTCCAGTCCACCTTCGAGGATCCCTCGGGCTACGCGCGCATGAGCGAGTACGCCGAGGGCTACGACAACCGCATCTACTATCTCTCAACGCCACCGGATTCCTATCATGATATCATCGATCAGCTCGGCCGCCATGGTCACGGCGAGCAGCACGGAGGGTTCACCCGCATCCTCATAGAAAAGCCCTTCGGCCGTGATTTCGCCTCGGCTCAGGAGCTCAACCAGCTCCTCGCCCGCTACTTCACCGAGGGCCAGATCTTCCGCATCGACCACTACCTCGGCAAGGAAACCGTGCAGAACATCATGCTGCTGCGCTTCGGCAACGGCATGTTCGAGCCCATCTGGAACTCGAACTACGTCGATCATATCCAGATCACCGTGGCCGAGAAGATCGGGGTGGGAACCCGCGGGGGCTATTTCGAGAGCGCCGGGACCCTGCGGGATATGGTGCAGAATCACATGTTCCAGCTTCTGAGTCTGACGACGATGGAGCCGCCTAACGACCTCTCCGCACAGAGCATACGCAACGAGAAGGTCAAGGTGATGCAGGCAGTGCGTCCCATCACGTTTCGCGACATCAACGAGCATGCAGTCCGGGCGCAGTATGATGAGGGCATCGTCGACGGCGCCCCCGTACCGGCCTACCGAGATGAGGATCGCGTGTCCCCGGAATCGCGAACGGAGACCTACGTGGCGCTTCGGCTCTTTCTCGACACCTGGCGGTGGAGCGGCGTGCCGATCTTCCTGCGCTCGGGGAAGCGCCTGCTGCGGAAGGTGAGCGAGATCTCGGTGCACTTCAAGGAACCGCCGCGACAGCTGTTCACCAATCGACATCCCGCGATGAACCGCAATACGCTCATCATCCGGATACAGCCGGATGAGGGCATCACCCTCAACATGAACGCGAAGATCCCCGGGCACACCACCGACATGCGACCCGTGAACATGGATTTTGCCTACGGCTCGACCTTCGGCGAGGCGACCCTCGAGGCCTACGAGCGACTGCTCTACGACGCCATCCTCGGTGATGCAACGCTGTACCCTCGTCGCGATGAGATCGAGTCCTCCTGGGCCTTCATCACCCGCGTTCTCGAGGGATGGCGACGGGACCCCTCACCCATTCCCACGTACATGCCGGGAAGCTCCGGCCCCGAGGAGGCCCGCCGGCTCATTGCCTCATCGAACCGCAAGTGGAGAAAACTATGACCTTCGATCCCGAGCAGATCGAGACCGAGCTCGCAGAGATACAGAAGCGGAGCTCTCCCACCGAGGCCCGCACCGTCATTCTCAATCTGCTGGTGGTGAGCGACGAGGAGAGCCGACCGCGGGCGGAGCAGGCACTCGGGGCCGTCCTCGGCAAACGGGCGGCACGAGTCATACATATTGTTGATGGGCAACGCGGGGAGAGTGATATCTCGCTCTCGGCGCGCTGCTACCTCGACCACGAGCGAAAGAGCGTCTGTTTCCAGGAAGTCCTGATAGAGAACGGCAGCGACGGAGTGGGCGCGGCACCGGGGAGCTGGACTCCCCTCCTCATCCGCGACATCCCCGTCTACGTGCTCTGGCTCGCCTCCTTCGGGCCCCGCCCCGCCCTGCTCGACCACGTTCAGGAGCAGGCCGACAAGCTCATCATCGACTCCGAGTACGCCGTCGCCGCCGGAGACACGACGGGGGAGATATTCGGGGCCGTCTCGGGGGTGATGCTTCCCGAAGGCTTCCGAGTCTCCGATCTGACCTGGCAGCGGACCCTGCCGCTTCGCCGCGTCACCGCCCACACCTTCGACCCCGAAGAACACGCCCGCGCCCTCTTCGATCTCGAGTCCGTGGAGCTCTCCGGCGCTCCCCCCATGTTCGCGGCACTCTACCTCGGCTGGATCGCGAGCCGCCTCGGCTGGCAGGCGGGGGAGGACGACGGCCGCAGCAGCACGGGGGGCGAAGCCGACAGCGCTGGGGGAGGTACCCGAGGCGGCGCCGGGAGCCCCCGTCCCGGCGGCGGCCGCGGCGAGAGCTCAGGCGGCGGCGGCACCCCGGCGGGCAGCGGCGATAACCCCGGCGGCGCCGGCAGGGGAGATACCCGGGGCGGCGCCGGCAACCCGGGGGGCGGCGGCGATAATCTCGGCGACGCCGGCAGGGCAGATACTCGTGGCGGCACCGGCAGCCCCGGGCGCGGCGAGCCGCGCGGTGATACCGACAACCCCGCGGCCGGCGGCGACGCCGAGCCGCGCGGTGATGCTGATAACCCCGGGGGCGGTGGCGGGCCCGGCCCCCGGGGTGGCACCGGGAGCCCCCGTCCCGGCGGCGGCGGCGCCGGCAATCCCGGCCGCGGCGGCCGCGAGCCGCGCGGTGATGCTGATAACCCCGCGGCCGGCACCGGCCCCCCGGGTGACGACGGCACCCCCGGAGCGCTGCCCCGGCGTGATGCCGGTAACCCCGGCGGCGCAGCCGGGGCCCCGGGCGATGGCGCTCTCCCCGGAGCGGGGCGCGCGTACCTCGACCGGCAGGGCCGGGCGGTGCAGACTCTCCACCGCGAGCCGGCGACACTCGAGGAGCGCATCAGCGTGACCTTTCGCTTCTTCGAGCGCGAGCCGATCGGGTTGTCGGCGGAGCCCGGGGGGTGTGTATCGGTGTCCGGGACGGGGGCGGAGCTTCCCTGCGAGGTGTTCAATGTGGCCGCGGACGGGGAGATGCTGCTTGGCGAGATAGACGCCGCCCGGAATGAGGGATTGTATCTCGCCGCTTTCGAGGCCGCGTGGTCCGGTAACTGAGGATTTCCGCAACGAAAATTCCGTTCAATCTCGATAATAAAGGTTTTGACAAGCATACG
>JAWLDL010000075.1:0-8498 GCA_041686675.1 Spirochaetia bacterium
TCGTCGAGTACGTCGATATCATCTCCCCCAAGGTTGATCATTGGCTCGATGGCGATCACCATCCCGGGTTTGAGGCGTGGATTGGGTCCGGAACCCACGTAGTTCGGGATCTGGGGGTCTTCGTGTATGTCGAGTCCCACACCATGCCCGCAGTAGGGCCGAACGACGCCGTAGCCGAACTGAGACACATGCTCATAAACGGCCCGGGAAATGTCGTTGACCCGATTCCCGACCCGTGCCTGCTCGATTCCGAGGGCGAGACTCTCCTTTGTGACGTCCATGAGCCGTTGCACATCATCGGAAATGCGACCCACAGGGATCGTCAGCGCGGAGTCGCTGTAGTAGCCCTGGTACTCCACCCCGCAGTCGACGCTCACAACTTGCCCTTCTTCGAGAGCTACGTCATTCGGAATCCCGTGAATGACGGCACTATCCACCGAGGTACAGAGTGCCGCAGGGAACCCCATGTAGCCGAGAAACGCGGGCCGTGCGTTTCGCTCCGCAATCATTTCACGGGCCAGACGGTCGAGGTCACCCGTGGTTACCCCCGGCGCAACCTGCTCTTCGAGCGCACCCAGCACTTCCACGAGAAGACCCGACGCAACTCTGATTCCCTCGATCTGTTTCGCCGTCTTTATTTTGATCATGCCTCAGTCCCTTTCACCTGCGTCCACTCACAGTCGGTCCGCGAAAGTCGTCATCAAATATCGCGCCCGAACGTTCTCCGAATCAAGCTCAACCGCTTCGGCGGCGCGTCGATAGGCCGCAGCGTAATTGCCCCGAAGCCCGTGTGCAAGCCCGTCGGCGGCGAGAATCCGGGAGCGATGGTGCCTGCAAGCCTCCTCTCCCCCGACCTGCGGAGCAGAAGTCGCATCGGTGAGCCGGCGCAACGCCTCCTCGAAATGCTCATGAGCCGACGCCGGGGCCCCCGCCCCTATTGCGGCGAGCCCCGCGTTGTGCGCCGCCTCCCAACCGCGGTTGTCCTCCGCGGAGAACAACTCGATCGCGCGGGACCAGTTCCCCTCCCGCACCGCGAGGATACCCCCGTAGAGCGCACCGATCTCCCCGGTAGTGTCGAGCCTGCGGTCGAGGAGCACCGAAAGCTCCGGCCAGTCGCCGGTGGAGACGAGGTACCAGCCGAGATAGCGCACCGGGAGCTCGCTTTCGGGATGACGGTTCAGAAGGGTCCACAGCCGGGAGACGACACCTGCCACCGACCCCCGGCGGCGCTCGAAAAGATGCATTGCGAGGGTATCGAGCACCACCGGATCAGCGACCTCGCTGCGGCGACTATCGAGGAGGCGCCGGGCCGCAGCCGGATCCTCCTCGTAGGTCAGCAGGATCTCCGCCCGGGCCATATCGGTGGAGGAGGAGAAACGGTTCCCGCGGCTCGAGAGAATATCGCGTGCAGCCTGACGGTCCTCGCGTCGAAGCCAGGCGGCGTTGAGGTACTGCTCGGGCGAGAACGCGGGCGCCGTCGCGCGCAGATCCTCATAGACGGCACCCGCCGCCGCGTAGTTTCCACGCAGCATTGCAATGTCGGCCTGCAACATCAGTTGCCCGGGCGTCACCGCATCCCGCGGGCTCATCGTCCGCAGCAGGCTCTCGTAGCGCTCATAGTCTTCGAGGTCGTAGGCGAGAAATGCGGCAATCACGGGAACCGCGCCGACGAGATTGCGTTCCTCGAGGGCACCCAGAGCCGCGCTCGTTTCACCGCTCTCTGCAAGGCGAAGAGCCTCGTTCACGGCGAAAGGCTGAGCCCGGGTGAGGTCAAAGGCGGCCGCGAAGTCCGCGGGCGGGCTCTCTCTGCCCAGGTCGACGAGGACGGAGAACTGCCCTTCCGGCACCCCGGCGTCTCCACCGCCGGGCCCCGAGGACGCCCCGTTCGCGTCAGCGGTCAACGAGCGCCTCGCCAGCCGGGCTTCGGCCTGCAGAGCATCAAGCCGCGTCGTCGAGGGAACATCCTCGAGAAGCAGCAGGGCCTCGCCGGGTCGCCCGGCACGTATGTGGGCGTGTACCGCCACCGCGCGGAGGTCGAGGTCATTCGGTGCCGCGCGAGTCCCACGGGCCGCCAGTTGGGCGGCAGGGCTCAGGTCTCCGGTGGCTTCTGCGATACGGTAGGCACGCTTCGTCAGCGACAGCCACTGAGGTGCGGTTCGCGCGGCTGCCGCTCCCTCAAGAAGCGCATCCTCGGCCGCAGGCAGGTTTCCCTGCTCGATCGCGCGCTCCGCACGAGCAAGCGCGGTGTCAACGGCCCGCTCGGCTCGGCCGCCGCGCACCTCGGTCATGATGAGAAGGGCTGCAATTGCAGCGGTCAGAAGCCCCACGGTGATCGAAAGCACGCCCACCAGCGTTTCGCCCCGGATCATGCCTCACTTCTTTCCCGTTTCACGGCGTCGAGCACTCCGTTTATGAAGCGAAACGAGTCGTCGGCCCCGAACTGTTTCGCGATTCCGATCGCCTCGTCGATGGTTACCGACGGCGGAAGGTCGCGTACGAAGAGCAGTTCGTAGGTGCTGAGACGAAGAATTGCCCGGTCGACCCAGCTCAATCTGGAAAAATCCCAGTGCTCGAGCTGCCGGCGTATCGCCTCATCGACGCTGTCGATGTTTTCCAGGACGCCCGAGAGAATGAGGCGAGCGAATGTACGTGACTGTTCACCACCCTCGTTGCTCGGATCGGCGTCCTCGAGCCAGTCAAACCTCAGGAGGTCTTCCAGGTCAGGATGCGTGACATCCCAGAAGTACAGTGCCTGAAACGCGATGACGCGGCCCTTTCTACGCAGGCCCATGAGTTACCAGTCGAGGTTCTCCTCGTAGACGGTCAGCTCTCCGTCTGCCTCCGCTTGCGCGCGAAGATCCTCAACCACCTCCTGTAGTGCCTGCTGGAACGCCCTCTGCTGCTGGGTGGACACCAGATAGTTACGCACCTGGTCCCGCACCGTTGTGCTCTCCCCGGGGAGTACGGGATCGTTCAGGTCCAGAACCCGGGCCTGTCGACGATTGGTGACCTGCACGATGTGAAAACCCACATTTGATTCCAGAAGGCCGTCGCTTACCTCCCCCTCCTCGAGGGCGAATACCGATTCGATGAAGTCCTGTCCGAGAAGGTTGCGCTCTTCCTGATTCTGCCTCATGAGGTAGCCGAAGTCACCGGCAGAGTACGATGCATCGTCCATCGATGCATCCATGAGCTCCTCGAAGCTCGCGTCTCCACGCTGCAGGCGCCGAAGAAGCTCCTGCGCACGCTCACGCTTCTCGGCGACGCGCTCCTCGGAGAGGTTTCGCGTGTCGACAAAAACGTGCCGGAATCTCACCATCGTGGGATTCGTGAAGCGCGTGGCGTTTTCATCATAGAAGGCGCGAATATCGCGCTCGCTCGGCGCCTGGATGCCCTCCAGAACGGAGCGTTTTTCCTCCATGATGAACTTCTCCTGGATGAGGCGTTCGCGGATCTGCTCCCGATACTCCTCCCAGGAAAGCCCCATCTGCTGTTGAACGAGCTGGCGGAACTGAGCGTCGCTGACGGGTTGCCCCACCGATGCCCGCTGCTGAGCAATGGCCTGTTGCAACTCTTCGTCGCTCACCCGGATGTTTTGCCTGGCTGCAGCCTGCGTAATGAGGACCTCGTTTATCTGCGCCTCGAGAAGCTCACGCCGATCCTCCGCGGTCAGGTCACGTCCGAGCTGGCGCTCGAGGAGCCGCTCCTGCTCACGCATTTCCCGCTGTCCGATGTTCACCGTCTCGTGGAGGCGAACCACCGCAACCGGCTGGTCGAGCACCTGCGCTGCCACCGGCGACAGTGTCGCCAGAATGAGAATGAGCACGGAGCCGATTCTCTTTGTCGTCGTATTTCTCATATCATGCACTCCGCTCATGCTACTCCTGCGATTTTCTCACGGATTTTCTTCGCTCCGGCCAGCTTGCTGTCGAGCTCCAGGCCGCGCTTGAGATACACACCCGCGGTGACCGCATCATCCTGCTCGAGATACAGCTCGGCAGCCTTCTTGAAAAAGAATGCGGTATCCTTGCGGGGCATTCCCATGGCTATCAGGTCCTCCAGGCATCCGATGATGCGTTCGTTCGCCACCTGTCCGAACATCTTCACGCATACGATGTTTCGGAGCCTGTGAATCACCTCTTCGAAAAAGTGCTTGAAGTACGCAAGCTCGAGCTCGAGCTCCGCGGTTCTGGCCAGCAGACGATAGGCCGCAAGGTACTCCGCCCGTCTCTCATACTCCTCGGCCAGCAGAAAGGAGCAGTCCATGAAATCCTCACGGTCCATGTAGGGCTCGAGGCGATCGGGCAATCCGAGAAACACGTCCTCGAAGGTCTCAAGCGCATCGCCGGGCCTGTTGTGCAGCAGGTCGAAGAATATCAGCTTCGACTGACTGCGCGGGTCGTCGGTCTGCCTTTTGAGGAAATCCCGGTAGTCGAACCGGTCACGCCCCGCGACAATGAAGTGCGTTCTGTCGTACTCCGCCCGTCGTAATGGATCGCCGAGCGTCTCGTAGGCCTGTATGAGCGCATGTATACGCGCCACGTCACGCTCGGCGCGTGTGACGTCGGGGTGCAGCTGTTTTGCTTTGCGGCGAAAGGCCTTCTTGATCTCCTCGTGGGACGAGGAGGAATCCACCCCAAGTATATCGTAATACGTCTGCACGGCTTCCTACTGTATCGCGGTAATGTACGGGTTCGCCACCCGACACGTCAATTTCCGGAGTCGTCCAACGGGATCACCCGTCGGATTACCCGATGCTCAGTCTCTTGCCGATTTCCTCCGCTTCCTCCACCGAGGACAGCGAATCGGATAGCTTCAGGAACATGCCCTCATGCTCCATGACGTTCATGAGGCGCTTCAACGTTCGTCCGCCACCGATGAAGCGTTTCGGAACGAATGCGAAGCATTTCTTCCCGGCGACCATGCCGGCCGAGCCGAGAAACTCCGCAACCCGCGACGGAATCTTTCCGCCGAAGAGGTTCGTCGCCTCGGTGCCCACGGCGATGTAGCCGTAGATGCTCAGTTTCGTGTTCACATCACGCGAGCCGTCGATAAGGTCAACCTCATGCCCCTGAGACTCCATTCCACGGCTGAGCGCCTTTGCCAAGTGCATCAGTCGCTCGCGGTTTCCGTGAGGGAAGAAGACGGTCGCAACTCGCATGATGATAGTCCGGCCGCCGACCCTACTGGTCCTCGTCGTTTTGCTGCTCGCGCTGCTGTTCGATGGTCCCGCCTTCGAGATCGGTGCCGGTTTCAGGCTCCGCATCATCTTCGGTCTGCCACCATTCGACTCCGCTGTCGGACTCGAGCTGTCGCGCGGCCTGCTCCACATCGCCCATTTCCGGGGTCCGGTTCAACCATGCAAGCGCGAAAGCCGTCACCAGGAACACCGCTCCGAGAACCGAGGTGGCTTTCGTGAGGATATTCCCCGAGCGCCGGCCACCCTGCTGAGCCTGGCCACCGCCGCCGAAAATGCCGCCGAGTCCCTCTCCTCCCTCGTCCTGAAGGAGGACGAGAACAACGATAAGCACAGCGGTGATTCCGAAGATGACCAACAGAAGTATACTCAAAAATCCCATTTACAATCTCCTGCTTCCGGGGCCTTACGTGCGATCGTAGGTGGCGATGGGAACGAAGGTCTCCGCCTTCAGCGACGCTCCGCCGACAAGCGCACCGTCGATGTTTCCCTTGGCCATCAAACCGACAACATTGTTCGGCTTTACCGAACCCCCGTACTGAATGACCATGTTCTCCGCGGCCTGTGCCGAGTACATGGTGGAAAACCGGTTACGGATGATCTGATGGATGGCATCCGCATCCTCGGGCGTGGCCGTGCGGCCGGTGCCGATTGCCCACACCGGTTCGTAGGCAATGGTTACGAGCGAGAGCTGATCCTCGCCGACTCCGTCGAGGCCGGCGGCGAGCTGTTCCTGCACTACGGCCTCCGCACGATCGGCCTCGCGCTCTTCGAGGGTTTCGCCGACACAGAGGATGACCTCCATCCCGTGCGCAAGTGCAAGCTTCACTTTGCGGTTTATGAGCTCATCGGTTTCGCCGTAGACGTGTCGGCGCTCGGAATGCCCGAGAATCACCACTTCTACACCCACATCGGCGAGCATTGTTACCGAGACCTCTCCGGTATGCGCCCCCGATTCTTCTGGCGCCATGTTCTGGGCGCCGAGCCGGATCGGGGAACCCGAGACGACCTGGGCGACCGCTGAAAGCGCGGTAAACGGCGGAGCGATCATGAGCTTCGCAGAGGCGCCCGAGAGCTCGCTGACAAGCTCCGAGGCGAGCACACGCGCCTCGGAAACGGTCTTGTGCATCTTCCAGTTGCCGGCGATATACGGTGTGCGTGCCATCTCATTGACTCCCTTCGTTCGAAATCGCCGCGATTCCCGGCAGCGTCTTGCCCTCGAGAAACTCGAGAGAGGCACCACCACCGGTGGACACGTGATCGATCTTTTCGGCGAGGCCGAACTTGTTGACCGCGGCAACCGAATCGCCGCCGCCGACGATAGTCGTGGCCCGGGCTCCTGCCACCTTCTGTGCGATCTCGAGTGTGCCCTTTGCAAAGGCGTCGAACTCGAAGACACCCATAGGTCCATTCCACAGCACCGTCTTTGCGCCGGCGATGACGTCGTTGATCTTCGCTATGGTCTTCGGCCCGATGTCCATGCCGAGCTTATCCGCGGGAATCTCCACATCGTCGAGAGACTCCGGTGTAGCAGTCTCGGAGAACTCCCCGGCAACGACGTGATCAACCGGCAGAACGACCTCTACCCCGGCCTCTTTGGCCTTTTTGAGCAGGTCCCTGGCCGTGTCGAGGTAATCCTCTTCGACGAGGGACTTTCCGATCTCATGCCCCTGCACCTTCAGAAAGGTATAGGCCATCCCTCCGCCGATCACCAGGGTGCTGCAGTTGGGAAGCAGCGTCTCGAGCACGCTGATCTTCGTCGAGACCTTGGCGCCACCGATAATTGCCACGAACGGCTGCTGGGGCGATTTGACCACCGGCTCGAAGAAGGCGACTTCCTTTTCGATAAGGAACCCGGCAAATCCCGGAAGATGTCGGGTAATCCCCTCGGTGGAGGCGTGGGCCCGGTGGGCCGTGCCGAAGGCGTCGTTGACGTAGATGTCGGCAAGCCGTGCCAGGCTACCGGCAAACTCGGCATCGTTGTCGGTCTCTTCCTTGTGAAAACGGAGATTCTCGAGCAACAGCACCTCGCCCGGGGCGAGCTCGCTCACCATCTTTTCCACATCTTCACCGACGCAATCCGGCGCCATCTTCACCGTCTTGCCGAGCAACTCCGAGAGCCGATCCGCGACCGGTTTGAGACTGAGGGATTCATCCCGCTTCCCCTTGGGCCGCCCGAGGTGGCTCATGAGAATGAGGCTGGCGCCGGGCTGATCGAGCACGTACTGTATGGTTGGCAAGGCCCCGCGGATGCGCGTATCGTCGGCGACCCCACCGTCCTTCACCGGTACGTTGAAATCGACACGTGCAATGATTCTCTTGTTCTTCAGATCTGCATCTTTGATCGTGCGAACGGACATGTTCTTCCCCTTCTTCGAACCGACAGGCATCCCGTTGCGCACGGGATGCGGAACTCTTTCTCATGTAACGCTTACTATGGCCACTATACGAAAACGCACTCCCGCTGTCAACGAAGCCCTGCCGTCAGCGGATGCGCCGCAACTCACGATACAGGGCGGGAAACACGGGTGTCTGCTGCGTGACGGCCGGCGCGTCTTCGCTCGGTGCCCGCACAACCGCGTCCCCGACCGAAATCAGGTCGAAAAATCCGCGCCTCGACACCGTACCCTCCGAGACGAGGGCGTCCGTTTGTGTCACCACGAATGTACCGACGGACTCCGATTCGGAAAACCGGTAGCCGGGCTCCTCGGTGCTGAGCATCACCCCGCCCTCGCGAACGATGACGAGCTCATCGTCTGCTTCGAGCCCGTCGAGCGACCCGAGGGACACGAGCCCACGCTCCCCTCGTCGCTCGAGCAAGCTCCCCCGAAGCGGCAGGGAGGCAGCCACCGCGTCAACCACGCCGCCCACCGCCCGTTCGATACGGTCGTTGCCGGTGCGATAGGCGCGAAAACGGTTCAGCGGCTCACCCGTGCGCGAGAGAAAGAGCTCGCCGTCCAGCCGGATGCTTCGGTCCACCTCCTCTACACCGATGATGAGAAAGTACTCCGACCCCGAGGCCCGCGCGGTACCATAGGCCTGGGCAAAGCCGTCTGCAATTGCAGCCGGTCGGGGCACGGAGAGCATCTCCCGGGAGACCAGGCGGTCTCGCAGATACTCACCGTACACCACAGCCGCGTCCGGATGACTGAGATCGCTCTGCTGCGGGCTCACGAAGAGATCGATTGCGAACGGCAGACGCTCGAGGGAGAACTGATCGACCCCCCACTCCCGTGCAGGCGTCTCCGAGAGGGCGCTGCGGAAGCTCTCTATGCGGTCTGAGAGAAAGCGGTCTTCATCC
>JAWLDL010000076.1:0-8392 GCA_041686675.1 Spirochaetia bacterium
GCGAGGAGCTCGGCCGCCGCGCGCCGGCGCCAGGGATCGCTGCCGTGCTCGAGCTCCACCGCGAGCATGCGCCGTCGCATCCGGTCCAGCTCCAGCTCTCCGTAAATCTCGGCGAGATAGAATGCCGCGCCGGGACGCAGGCGGGTCACCTCCTCCAGGTCGAGGTCACGATAGTCGAGATGGCGCAGGAAGTCGTAGTTCCCGCGCTCGAGTCGTTCTGCAAAGGTCTCTCGCGGTGTGCCCCAGACTTCATTCTGCTCTGCGCACGACGCGAGCGTTGCGACGAAGACGAGAGCAAGGCTGAACAGGCGCGCCGCGGTCCTAATGTGGGCTGCGGGTACGATGGCCTCGTGCTCCTTCGGGAATGTGGGACGTAAACAGGGGCGACAGGGCAAGGTAGGTCACCGGCAGGCGTGCCTCGAGGGGAGGCAGCTCGGGGCCACGGAGCATCCGGAAGACGAAGTACACGAGAAACGCCAGCGCGGCAAGAGAGAGAATCATGAACCCGACGAATAGAAGCACGTGACTTCGACGTCGGGGTTGTCTTCCTTCGGCAGGGCGTGAGTAGGCGATCGGTTCCTGCTCGTACTCCTCGGGCTGCCCTTCCTCGGATTCCCACGGAGCGCTCACCGGGCCGGTAGTTGCGCCGGCCGCCACGGTCTCCTCCGCCGGCGCCTCTTCGAAGCTCTCTTCGATCTCGTCGAGGCTCTCCCCGAGATCTTCGTCGGTATCGAAGTCCGTATCGAAGTCGTTGAGCCGCTCGGCTTCATCGAGCTCGT
Source organism: Spirochaetia bacterium (assembly GCA_041686675.1). GTDB lineage: Bacteria > Spirochaetota > Spirochaetia > DSM-27196 > PWMO01 > JAAAOH01. The sequence continues at coordinate 780 of JAWLDL010000076.1, forward strand.
CCAGCTCGTCGAGCGAGCTCTCTTCGAGCTGAAAATCCGGTAGCGCGTAAGGCTCTTCGTCGAGAGACTCGAGGCTGACCGAGAGACTCTCGTACTCGCCGGTAGTCGCGTCAGTCGCGGTGGCGTTGAGATTGCCCTCGGCATCGATTCCGAGGACCATGTTTATCTCCGGCTCGCCCTTGGCTGCCGGCTGAATACTGGAAACGACGAGACTGCCGATGTACTCGGCACCCTCCATTGACGTGTCCTCACCCTGATAGAGGTCGATCTGTACGCTGTCCTGCTCATCGTTCACCGTCGTGAGCACAAGCTTCTTCTTACCTGTGTGGGAACGCTCTAGGACAGGAAAGAAACTGCCGTCTGCGATCTTGATGCCGATTACCGAACCTGCCACGTTGCCCCCTGTTTTGACCGGTCAATCCTAGTTCGTTATCGGCAGATTGTCAATTCGACCTTTGCTTGACATGAGTTAGGGGCCTACCGATAATGACGGCATGAGCTCGACCGTGACGACGGTGATTGCGCTGTTGGCGATCGCAGTCGCAATACTGTTCTTCGTCGTTGTATCGCTGTTCCGTCGTCGCGGCTCCCGCAGCGAGAAGACGAACGCCCACCGACGTGACCGCGCGGCCGCCATTCGGGACGCCAACAAGGCTCTCGCCCAGAATCCGAAGGATCACGAGGCGATGGAAGTGCTCGCGGGTGCCTACTTCGACTCCCAGGACTGGGAGAAGGCGATGAAGACCTACGGAATGCTCATCGACCTTGCGGCCACGGTCCCGGATGTCGACCAGCACACCGCCAACCTGCGCTACGGCATCGCCGCCCTGAAAACCGGGCATTACAAGGATGCCTACAAGGCGCTCGTCGTTGCGCGCAGCATGAACCCCGATGTCTTCGAGCTCAACTTCAATCTCGGATACCTGGAGTACCGCCGTAAGAACTACGAAAAGGCGGTCGCCCTGCTGCGGGCAGCGAACCGCGAGAAGCCCGAACATCTCGAGACGCAGCGCTACCTCGCACAGTCCCTCTACCGGATCAAGAAGTTCAACGAGGCCCTCGAGGTGCTGCGAAAGGTCGTCGACGCACAGCCCGACGATAAGGAGGCGCTGTTCGTCATGGGTAAGGCCTACTATGAGCTCGGCCAGCTCGAGCAGGCGGTGAAGGTCTTCAGCCACCTGCGGGCCGATCCCTCGTTCGGGCCGCGTGCAGCGCTCATGTCGGGCTCGATCCAGCTGAAGTCACGCCAGTACGAGAAGGCACAGCTCGACTTCGAGCTCGGTCTCCGCCACGATGAGATCCCCGCGGACGTGCTCCTCGAACTGAAGTATCGTCTTGCCGTCACCTATATCCAGTTGCAGCACGTCGAGAAGGCCGTCCAGCTCCTCGAGGAGATTCAGCGCACCAACCCGGACTACAAGGATGTCCGCCAGCAGATACAGCGCAACCGCGAGCTCTCCCGCAACCGCAACCTGCAGACCTACCTCATCGCCCCGCCCTCGGAGTTCGTGGCGCTGTGCAGGCGGGTCGCCACCGGGTTCTTCGACCATGCCCGCGTGAAGATCACCGACGTCTCGGTACATCGCAACGAGTACGCCGATATCCTCGCAGAGGTGGAAACCACAAAGTGGGTCGATACGATTCTCTTTCGGTTCATCCGCACCAGCGGCCAGGTCGGCGAGCTGGTGCTGCGCGACTTTCACGGCCGCATCAAGGATGTGAAGGCCGGCCGCGGCTTCTGCGTGAGCGCCGGCGAGTTCACCGAGGGCGCGCAGCAGTTCGTCGAAGCCCGCCTGATCGATCTCGTGGGCAAAGATCAGCTCATGAAGATTCTGCAGCGAGCCTGAGGACCAGAAGAGTCCGCTCCTCCGACAGTCCCGGCACCTCCACCGGAATGATCTCCACCTCGTCGAAGACCTCACCCGCGACCGCCGCCTCTGCCTTCGCGCGGTCGTGACGTCCTTTGTACGCCACGACCGAACCGCCCGGCCCGAGGAGCCGCGCGAGCTCCCCGGCGAAGGCACGGTCTATCTCCGACAGTGCCCGGAATGTGACTACGGCGGGGGCTGGGGCGCCGGCCGCGGGCGGGGCGGGGACGGGGGTCGCAGGCGGAGCGCCGGCCGCCGCAGCGTGCGAGAGGCCGCCGACGTTGCGAAAGTCGGCGTTGACCACCTTCACGTTGCTGAGGCCCGCCACCGCGGCGGCGCTCCTGAGAAATGAGCACTTGCCGCCCGACCGCTCCACGAGCACCACATCGGTGCCCGGCAGAAAGACCGAAAGTGGAATCCCCGGGAAACCGCCACCGGAGCCGAGATCGAAGACGGCGCCCTTCCCGGGAGGCTGCGCCACCGCCCCCCTGCCCCCCGCAGCCGCCGTTTCCGCAGCGGCCGCCGCGGCGCCGCCGCCCGCGGCCGCCGCGGCGCGCTCGAGCTCACGGCGCACGGTCGGCAGCCCCGCCAGGCTGTCGGCAACGTGACGGGTGATGAGTGCCTCGCCCTCGGCCTTGACGAGATCCCGCTTTCGGTTCCATAGCTCGAGCTCGCCGAGGTAGCGCCGCAGCGCATCGAGCTGCCCGGCACTCGCCTGTATGTCGAGGGCCTCGAGCGCGGGCGCGAGCATGGCACCGAGGTCCCCGGCCGTACCGCCCCCACCCATCAGCCTGCGCGCTCCCGACGGCCGAGACTCACCACCAGCACGGTTATGTCGGAGTTTCTCACCCCCGAGATTCTCGACGCCTGCCCTACCGAGAACGGGCGGATCGCCTTCAGCTTCTCGCGGCCCTCGTTTGAAATCCCCTCGAGCCGGTCGTAGTCGAAACCGCTCGGGATCTTGAGTCCCTCGAGCTTCCGGAAGCGGTCGACCTGTCGTTCCTGCCGCAGGACGTAGCCCTCGTACTTGACGTCGAGCTCGACCTGCGTAAGCCACTCGCCCCGCGCGCCGGCGGCGAGGTCGGGAACGGCTGCGGTCAGGTGTTCCATGGTGACGGTGGGGTCTTTCAGCACCTGATGGAGGGTCTTGCCGCGGTGGCGGTCGGGGTCAGGTGCCGGCCGCGGGGCCTGGGCCCGGCCGCCGGCTGCCTCCTGCCGCGCCCCGTTGCCGGCGCCCGCCGGGGTGGCGGTGTCCGCGGGGGCACCTGCCTCCGCCCCGCTGCCGGCGTCCGCCGCCGCGAGCACCGCAAGCGCCGAGAGCACATCATCATCAACCCGCCGCTTGTGGAGCAGCTCCTTTATCTCCTCGATGCGCTGCTCCTTCTCCCGGAAGCGCTCGAAGGCCTCGCTGCTCTGCAGGCCGAGCTCCCGGCCCCGGCGGGTCAGGCGTCGGTCCGCCGAATCGTGTCGCAGGGACAGGCGATGCTCCGCGCGCGAGGTAAACAGCCTGTAGGGCTCCCGCGTGCCGATGGTCACGAGATCATCCACGAGCACGCCGATATAGGCGTCCGCGCGTGAAAGCACGACCGGCTCCTCTCCCCGGATACTTCGCGAGGCGTTTATGCCCGCCATGAGCCCCTGGGCGGCGGCTTCCTCGTAGCCGGAGGAGCCGTTGGTCTGCCCGGCGATGAAGAGCCCGGCGAGGGGCTTCGACTCGAGCGACGGGTAGAGCTGCGTGGAGTCGATGTAGTCGTACTCGACGGCGTAGCCCGGCCGCGCAATGTGCACGTGGTGCAGCCCGGGGAGGGTGCGGATGAATTGCTCCTGCACCTCCTCGGGCAATGAGGACGATATGCCGTTCAAGTACATCTCCCCGGTATCGAGGCCTTCGGGCTCGACGAAGATCTGATGGCGGGTGCGATCCGGGAACTTCACGACCTTGTCCTCGATGGAGGGGCAGTAGCGCGGTCCCACGCCCACGATCTTCCCCGAGTACAGCGGCGAGGCGGCCATGTTCTCACGGATGATGCGATGGGTTTCCTCGTTGGTGAAGGTGATGTAGCAGGGCACCTGCGGGCGCTCCACCTCGTCGTGGGAAAAGGAGAAGGGGCGCATCTCGCGGTCACCCTCCTGAACCTCCATCTCGCCGAAATCGATGGAGGATGCCGCCACCCGCGCCGGTGTCCCGGTCTTTAGCCTGCCGACAGAGAATCCGGCCTCGCGCAAGGGGCGGTCGAGGCCCCAGGAGGGCGGCTCGCCCAGACGACCCGCCTCGGCGTGGTATGGGCCGATGAAGATGCGCCCGTTGAGAAAGGTACCCGTCGTGAGGACCACCGCCTGCGCGGTGAACCTCCGTCCCCGCTCGGTGATGACCCCCTGCACCCGCCGCCCGGCGGTATCGAGGATGAAGTCCACGACCGTATCCTGGAAGAGCGAGAGCCGGGACTGCTCCTCGAGCGCCTGCTTTGCCCGTGTGTGGTATGCAAGCTTGTCCGCCTGCGCCCGCGGGGCCTGCACCGCAGGGCCGCGACTGCGATTGAGGATACGGAACTGTATCATCGTGCGATCGATGAGGCGTCCCATCTCTCCACCGAGCGCGTCGATCTCGCGCACGAGGTTGCCCTTGGCAAGCCCGCCGATGGCCGGATTACAGGAGAGCTTTCCGACAGCGTCGAGACTCTGGGTGATGAGGAGTGTCGAATGGTCGAGACGGGCGAGGGCCAGTGCGGCTTCGATGCCCGCGTGGCCGCCGCCGATGACAATGGCGTCGAAATCCATAGTCAAGCGTCGCTGAGAAACGACAGTTCGTCGCCGATCTTCTCCGCGCGGCCGGTGTTGAGCTCCAGAAGGCGCCTGAGATGTGCCATGCTCTCCGCGTCGACAAGCTCGAAGCGGAAACCGAGGTAATGCATCTCCCGGTGCACGCAGCGCGCCTCGGCGTGTATCTCCACGGTCGATCCGGGCAGCACGATGTCGATCCCGACCCCGTCGCCGATGGACACATCGTCGGGGCGCTCCGGATTCGTGAGAATACCTTTGAGGGAAACGTCGATGAGGGTAAACGGGATGCTGTCATCCCCTACCCGAATACTGCCGCCGGTCTCGAAGTCGGTGCGTGTGAACTTCCGTTTTTCCATGCGAGTTCTCATCTTCTAATATGCGAGAGGCGGGCGGCGCTGTCAACGGCGGCCGCTGCCGCGCACGCGGCCCGCGGATCCCGCACCCGCCGACCGTCTCTCACTTCCCCACGCAGAAGTGCGAGAACATGGTCTCGAGCACATCGGCGGAGGTCACCTCCCCGGTAATCTCGCCGAGAGCACCCACCGCGTCGCGCAAATCGAGGGCGACGGCGTCGGGCGACACACCCTCGCGCACGGCCTCCTCCACCAGCGCAAGTGCCGCGCCTGCTCGCTGCAGGAGATCCCGCTGCCGGGTGGACTCTATGACCGGCTCGCCGCTGCCCGAGGCGTCCTCTGGGAGGATCCGGCGCCTGACCTCTGAGAGCAGGGCCTCCACGCCCGCGCCCGTTTCAACGCTCAGGGGACTGAAGCCAGGCGGCGGCGCGGCCGCAGTCAGGTCAGTCTTGTTCCACACGCCGAGGAAGCGGGGATGCGCGGCCATGGTCCGGCGGTCCTCCCCGGTGACCCCCACCGTCGCATCGACCACATAGAGGACGAGTGCAGCCGCCTCAACCACGCTGCGGCTCCGCCGGATTCCCTCCTCCTCGATATCCTCAGCCGCCGCTCGAAGCCCGGCAGTGTCGACGAAGCGTACCGGGACTCCCTCGAGGGACAGAGGCGCCTCGATGTAGTCCCGCGTGGTGCCGTGCTGCTCGGAAACAATCGAGCGCTCCTCCCGCAGGAGCAGGTTGAAGAGCGATGATTTCCCGGCGTTGGTTGGGCCCGCGATCGCGCACAGCGCCCCTTCCTGATAGATGCGCCCCGTACGGTAGGTCGCAGCAAGATCCTCAATGCGTCCGCGAAGCCCCGCCACACGGTCGAGCGGAATATCCGGCGCCTCGACCTCCTCATCCGGATAGTCGAGGCCGAGCTCCACGCCGGCGAGCACCTCCACGAGCTCCTGCTTTATCACGTCCACCCGATTGTGGACCGAGCCTGAGAGCCGGTGCACGGCGAGCGCGTGAGCACGACCGGTCGTCGCGGAGACGACCTCGTGGACGGCCTCCGCTTCGGTCAGGTCCATCTTGCCGGCAAGGAAGGCGCGAAGGGTGAACTCCCCCGGCTCCGCGCCGCGGAATCCCACGCGGTAGAGCAGTCCGAGGATCCTCTCGACGCCGGCGGGGCTGCCATGGCACATGATCTCGGCGGATTCCTGCCCCGTATAGCTTGCCGGCTCGCGGAAAACGAGGACCATCACCTCATCGACGCCCTCGCCGCTTTCAGGATCCACGATGCGGCCATACACGGTGGTGTTTCCTCCCGCCGCCCGCAGCCGGGCGGGCGCGCTGAAAAGGCGCGCAAGCAGGTCGACCGACCCGTCGCCTGTGGTGCGTATGACCGCGAGGGCTGCGTGGCCGACCGGGGTCGCCGGCGCGGCGATGGGTTCTCGGGGAATGCGTTCGCTCATCGTGGATGAGACTGTAGCGGCAGCGGCCCGACGTTGCAACGGGCGCAACGAATGTTGATTCTCTCGGCGCCGCGTGTGCTACACTGTCTACGGAGCACACGCGCATGATCGAAGCACCGGATCTTACCGATCTCGCCCCGAAGGACGCGAAGCGGGTCGTCCTGGACTACATCGTCACCCTCAAGAAAACGCGATCGAAGCGGGAAGAGCTCCGCACGGAGTTCGAACGCTGGGAGCGTCGGCACGGACTTGCCGAAGAGCGTGGCGAACAGGAGCTTGCTGCCGAGGCCCTCTCTCGCGCCCGGGAGGCGGTGGAGGAATACGAGCGCCTCGGTGCCGAGGAACGGGAGCTCGAGGTGGTGGTTGAGACCCTGCAGTCACAGCTCCGCTCGCTCGAGGGACGGCCTCGCCGGGCGGTCGACGCCGAGGCGCTTCTCTCAGCGCTCGAGGGTGTGGTCGGGTCGGACAACCGGACCAGGGAATCCATAGAGCAGCTCGATATCGAGGCCGAGCTCGAGCAACTGAAGAAGAAACTCTCCCCGGAGGAATAGAGGTGTCGCGGAGAGCTCTCTTCCCGGGCGTCGCACGCCCGCTCATATTCGCCCACCGGGGGTACTCGGCGCGGGCACCGGAGAACACCATGCCCGCCTTCGAGGCGGCGGCAGCCGCGGGCATTCCCGGTATCGAGCTCGACGTGCGGCTCTCCCGGGACGGCGTTCCCATGGTGATTCATGACGCGGATCTCATGCGGCTCGCCGGCGTCGACGCCTCCGTCGGGCAGCTTACCGCGGCCGAGCTCGACAGCGCGGACGTCGGCTCGTGGTTTTCGCCCCGGTTCGCCGGCACCGGGATTCCGACGCTCGAGGCGGTGTTCACGGCGTTCGGCACCGCCTTTTACTACGACGTGGAAATCAAGCACCGGCGGGGCGATCCGACAGCTTTGATCGACGCCGTCCTCGCAGAGGTCGCCCGCCACGGACTCGAGCATCGAGTCCTGATATCGGCGTTTCACCCCCGCGTCGTCTCACAGGTCCGCCGCAGTACCGAGGCGCTGCCGGCAGCCCTCATTTTTTCGGCCCATCGGGACGTTCCGGTCACCCTGCGCCGCGGCGAGGGACGCTACCTCGCGACGCCGGACGTGCTCAAGCCCCACTGGGC
>JAWLDL010000077.1:0-7609 GCA_041686675.1 Spirochaetia bacterium
CGAGGATAACGACCGTATTGATTTTCGGGCTTATGTTCACGATCTGTTGTCGCAGCTGCTGACGTCTTCGCCCTACGGCCTCGTGGATCTGGACATCGCGCAGGTGGAGCCCACGCATATCGAAAGTGAGATCGCCGTACCGGTGGGGCTCATCCTGAACGAGATCGCCACCAACGCGGTGAAGCACGCCTTCAACGGGGCCGACGTGAGGCGTTTCGCCGTGAGGTTTTCTGACCGGGGCACCGACTATCTGCTGGAGGTCTCCAATACGGGCACGCCCGTACCCGACGCAATCGTCCTCGAGAACGCGAGCGGTCTCGGCCTCCAGCTTGTTACCGGGCTGGTCCACCAGCTCAACGGATCGATTGACTTATCGCGCCGCCCGAACACGGTGTTCACGATACGTTTTCCGAAGCCCGCGGAGTAACCCACCGTCGATCGACCTGTTGCTTCATGGCACAGTGGTGCAAATCTGGTATAGGGCGGAACGAGAGCTACTGACCGCTGCTCACCGTATACCCCAGCGATTCCAGAAAGAGGCTCTGATTGCTCGCGGGCACCATCATGCTCGAACTCAACAGCGACTACGTAGTCGCGTGCGCTTTTCCAGAAGACGAACTTCCGGCCATGACGCACAACCGTTGCCTCCACCATGACACCGTCACGGACTACGAGGTCAGCTCTTTTCCGCGCCTTCCGCGCCTTCCGCGGCCCGCCGACCTCGACGGAGAACTCCTCGTCTATTGCGAAATCCGCGTGCCGTTCATCCGAGACGGCGTGGACTGTCATCCCGGCGGATTGAAATGCGCAGGCTGCAAAGGCTTCGCGGGCATTGCCGAATGATCACGTGTCTTCCGTATGATGCGTATTAGACCCGATTGTTCCATGGCATGCAGGAGCGAGTAGAGCTTCTCCTTTCCGATGTTCCACTCCCTGCACAGAGAGTTCACCTGCAGCACCGGTATGTCGGATTGCGATAGATATCCGAGGATAGCATTCATCAAACGGAAATGGTTGGTGCCGAGATGGGGAACGAGATAGTGCAAGTGCACGCCAACGAATCTCCGGGAGAGATCTCCAATACCGGATGAGAGGAGAAGCGAGCTGGAGCCGGATGCACGGATGAAACAATTGGGATAGGAATCGTAGAGCATCTTTAGTGAGGTGTTGAAGCACACTATCCCTGTCCCCACTCGAACAGGGGATCTAGCCCGTAAGAGGCGTCTTCCGGATTCAATTGAGATGAGTGAGAGACTTCGCGGTGGCTGCGAGCGAGAGGACGCCTCGGAGCGGCCAAACTATCGAAATGGCAGTTACTGCAGGACCGTCGCACCCCCTGCGCGACGGCCGCCGGCACCCTACAGTTCGACGGGCGTAGCGACCCGCACCGTTTTGGTGAGTCGCGCAAAGTCTGCCTCGTTGTACGTTACGATCACATCTACTTCGGCCTGTTCGAGCAGGTGAACGATGAAGGCGTCATAGGTTGCTCCTCCGGCTGCCGGCGTCCCGACGAATGCGTGCAGCGCGCCCCAGGCTGATTCGGAGGAGAACGGAGCAATACTCGCATTGTTCTGCAGCGTCTCAGTAAGTACGGTTTCTGCTTCCGCGGGAGACAGGCAATAGTCAGCCGGTAAGCGGGTGAGCACCGCATACGACTCTACTATCGACTGATGGGCGAGAACGACCTGGTGCGAACTGAATGCGCCGTCGAGCCAACGCGCGGCTTCCGCGTGAGCCGGATGATTGGCATGGACTGCAGCGACAATCACCGTGGTGTCTACGCCGACCCTCACGAAGAGAGCCCTCCCTTGCGCGTTAGTTGCTCGATTCTACCTCGATCGACGTTGAATACCTCTGCCGGAGCCTGCGTCGCACCGGTATCGATTGCAACAACGCGTCCGATGCGAACGACACGCCGTTCGGATCGTGTTGGAACGAGGGTGATGCCGTCGGGAACCGCTATGACCTCGACCTCCGTACCCGCTTCGAGCCCGTAGCGTTCCCGCAAATCTTTCGGAATGACGAGTCTGCCTGCCCGGTCGATTCTTGTTTTCACGCTCATACCACAGCATACCATAAGCTGTGGCATTTGCCATTACGGATGGTATTTGCGAAGCCCGTGCGGCTCACGATATCTCCGCGTAATGTGCAGGTTGGCCACCGGTGTCCCGTCATCATGCTCAACGACGCCCGCGCTCGCCTCTCCCGATTTCAGTGTTCGCCCTCATCTGTCTTGAAACCCGACACTTCATCGCGGATCTGCTTAAGGGATGCGCGGTTCTTCTGACCGAGTTCCGCGAGGTCGCTTCCGGCGGTCCTTATCTCACGGGTTCCTGTTTCCACCTCGTCGATGCCCGTGGCTACCTGGGAAGAGAGGTCCCTGATCGAGAGGATGTTGCGGGTAATGTCGTCGGCCCCCTCTTTCATCTGGGTGCTTCCGTCCTGCACTTCGTCGGAGAATGATTGCAGCGCGCTGATGGAGTTGAGGACCTGTGATCCTGCGGAGGCGAGCTCCTGCATTGTTCCGTTAATCTCTCCGAACGCCTCGGTGAACTTTTCCACCTCCGTGCGTATGCGGCCAAAGGCGGCGCCTGTCTCTTCCGTCGCTTCAAGGGCTTTGCGGATCGTTTGAAGGGAGCTCTGGATGTTTTCTCCAATGAGCTGGGAGTTCTCCCGGGTACTCTCGGAGAGCTTACGGATTTCCTCGGCGACTACGGCAAAACCCCGGCCCGCCTCGCCGGCGTGCGCCGCCTCGATCGCGGCATTCATCGCGAGTAAGTCGGTCTGAGCGGCTATGTCGCTTATAACCTGTACCGCCTCGCCAATGGCTCCGGCGGACGTATCGACATCGGACATGAGCTTCGTTGTGGTCCCGATCTTTTCGTCTCCCGTCTGTACACTCTGCAGGAGCTCACCGGTCTCCGCCTGCCGACGCTCGGTGTTCTCGGTTACTGCCCTGACGGAGGCTATCATTTCCTCGATAGCCGAAGAAGATTCGGTGACCGCCTGGCGCTGTCGTTCTATGCTTTGAACAACATTTGCTATGATTGCCTGGATCTCTTCGGTGGCCGCGGAGGTCTCCTGAATGTTCTGGTCCATGCCCTTTATCTGTCGGGTCATGGAACCAAGATTCTGGGTGATCTGGTGAACCGCCGCGGAGCTCTCCTCGGAGCTCGCCGAGAGCGTTTCCGAAATCTCTTCCGCCTGCGAAACTTCCGTTTTGATGCGCCGGACAATCCGACCGAGGGTGTCGACAAATGTGTTGAAGTGTTCCGCGAGAACACCGATCTCATCGCGGCGGCTCACCTGCAAACGGGCCGTGAGGTCGCCTTCTCCCTGAGCGATCTGTTGCATCAAGCCGCCGGTGCGGTGCAGCGGTCGTGTGATGGAACGGCTGGTAAGGAGCATCGCGACCAGTAAGACCAGAAGCAGCACGACGGTGATAAGAAGCAGCAGCTGCTGTATCGTCCGCAATGAAGCAAGCGCTTCGGCCTCGTCGATCTGTGCAACGAGAGTCCAGTCGAGGCCTCCGATGCTCACCGGCGTATAGGAGGCGAGGACCGATTCGCCGCTGTAATCCTGCGCTATCTGTTGCCCGGTGCGTTGATCTCCGGTCAAAAAGGGCATTTGAACGGGCATAGTGAGAATGGTCGTCTCGTACGCTTCGACCTCTCCCCTGATAGACTCGTAATCAGGCGCACTCGCCAGCGTGTCAACAAAGCGCGCGGGCGTCTCGAGATAGCGGCGATGCTCGGTTCGCATGAGCATGTCGCTGCCCACAATATAGCTGTGACCGGTATCGCCGAGTCCCTCATCCCGCCAACTTTGGCTATTGGTCATGACTTGATTGATACGATCGACAGGCATCTGAAAAATGAGCACCCCAATGATCTCGCCCTCAGACTCAATGGGCGAAGAAATAAAGGAGGCCGGCGCTCCGTAGGAAGGTAGATACTCCCGAAAGTCGACGAGGAAGCTACGGCCGGCGTCCGATGAGTCCATCGCGCGTCTGTACGCCTCGGCAATCCCGCTTTCCCGATAGGGACCGTCGCGCATACTCGTTTGAAAGTCCGCCTCTTTAAAGACGGAATAGACAATTCTGCCGTTCTCCGGCTCCACCAGGAATATATCGTAGAAGCCCAGTCGCCGTAGATAGGAGCGAAACGAAGGATGGTAGCGGCCGTGGACGGCGTCGTACTCGTCTACACCGGCGTTAACAAGATCCTCTTTGGATCCGACGGGGTTCTCGTTGGAGGCGATATATCTGTCCTGCAGAATAACACCCGCGGGGGTAGCTGCCAGCAACCCCGAATACTCCTCCTCCCCGGGCCTGTCCTGCGCGGGTATCCGGGGTACATACTCCTCGGCGATATACTCCTCCATAGCCGCGCGGGCGGCTTCGACATTGGCGGAGGCAGGCTCCAGGTTCCGGTACGCGTCGGAAAAGGCCGCCATTGCCTCCCGGGTCATTACGTTCTCCGACATCGCCACAACCTGTTGTTCAATCGTGCCGAAGTAGCTCTCGATGCTGCCCGCTTTCACCTGGCGTATAGCGGTAAGCCTGTCAAACGCGGCCGATCTGAGAGCAGAATCGACGATCGTAAGCGTGCCGTATGAGAGACCGCCCAAACCGATGACCACAAGAGCAACGAGGGCGAAAAGACGAAACCTAACAGAGACTAGCAGACGCATAAGTGCGACTCCGATTCTTGGTTTGTGGCAGTCTAAACGGTTTTCCGGGTCAATGCATTACCGGAGCTGCCGATAATTCGCCTATCAGCGAGGTTGCGGGAGCAGTCCCGGTGGCGAGGGGAAGATCGAGCGACATGAAAGAAGTGTGATTGCCGCGTCCCGGTCGCCGGCATCAACCCGCTGTAGTTCTCATAGTTGTGAAGGACCATTCCGCCGTCGTCCGTCTTCTCGAGCTTGAAATGGTGCTCGCCGTCAAACATTCCCCGAACACCGGTCCGGGCCACCCAGGCAAAATGCTCGGGCTCCACGTACGCTATCACACGCGGTTCAAACTCATATCCGCTGCCGCCCTGAACCGCCCCGTCTTCTCCGGAGACTGTTTTGTGTGAGCCCGGCCACGAGGCCGGAGCTTCGGCGGACCGAGACGCGGCCCGCTTGAAGCACATTCCCCCCGACCCGATTCGAACGGATGACCTACTGCTTCATGGCAACGTGGCGTAAATTGGGTGTAAGTCGGGGGAGGGGTGATGGTGGGCTCAATTGATAGGGACAACGGATTCGGTTGGCTGTCCCAATAGCGCGATCGGTTCTTCGGAATAGTCGTGCTGTGCGGATTCCTGGGCATTCACGCCTGACACTTCTTCGATCCAGCCGTACCACCATTCGTGGTCATGTTTGATCGCGGCAGTGAAAGCGTCTCCACGCTTCTATGCTTGCTCCCCGAAACTCCTCGATTATCGCGTTCCGTTCCAGTGACACTATCCTCTCAGACTTGCAGGTGTCCGTGAAACCCGGGGCGGTTCAGATTGAACGCAACGCCGAATCGGGAAGGCGGATCGACACTTGTGTTTTCCGTCTTCATGCGATACTGTGTACATATGAAAAACATCACAGTTTCCGTGCCTGATGAAGTTTTTCACAGGGCAAAGATCCGGGCCGCGTTGTTGAATACCTCCGTTTCGGCTCTGGTACGCCAGTCTCTGGAACAGATCGCGGGAGAGGAGACCGAGTTCGAACGTCTGCGGAGCCGGGAGCAGCAGATTCGTGAGGAACTTGCCCTCCGTCACACCGCATTTTCCGCATCGGACCGCGTTTCCCGTGATGAGGCGCACCGACGTCATGCGTTTTCTTGATACCAACGTATTCCTGTACAGCATCAGCAGCGTCCCCGGTGAGCACGCAAAGGCTAACATCGCCCGGGGACTATTGGACTCCGCCGAGCTTGCGTTGTCCACCCAGGTGCTGCAGGAGTTCATTGTGCAGGCAACACGCGCATCCCGGAATGACCGACTCGATATTGAAGAAGCCCTGACGTTAGCAGAAACATGGACGCGCTATCCCATACAGGAGATCTCCGCAGAGCTCGTATTTCGATCGGGTCGATCCGCCGAACGGTGGCAGATCTCGTATTGGGACGCGGCGATTGTCGAGGCGGCACGAGAACTGGGGTGCCGTCAGGTGCTGTCGGAAGACCTCAACGCGGGACAGGACTTCTCCGGTGTCACCGTTGTGAACCCCTTTGCAGGCTGTGATATCTGATCCATTCAAAACCCCGCGCCGCCCCACGGCAAACCTGCCATTGTTCCGATGTACGTGCACGTGGAACGCGGCGCTGGAACCGCGATTGATCGTGAGGCAATGGGATGAGTACTTCGATAATTGAGATACAGGTATCAAACGCCACGGCGGTAGAGGTCACCGATGATCGCCTTCGCGTGGAGCTCGACGACGGCCGGACCATATCGGCGCCCCTCGGCTGGTATCCGCGCCTCCTGCATGCTACGCAGACCGAACGAGATAACCATCGGTTAATCGGAAACGGCGAGGGCATCCATTGGCCCGATCTGGATGAAGACATTCGCGTCGAAGACCTCATCGCCGGCCGACGATCCCAGGAGAGTCAGGCATCGCTCGAGAAGTGGCTTGAGTATCGAAAAGTCTGAGCCTTAGCAGGCCATGAGGCACTGGGAAGCACATTACCCCCGACCCGACTCGAACGGGTGACCTACTGCTTCATGGCAAAGTGGTGTAAATTTGGTGTAAGTCGGCGGCCGGGTGATGGAGGGCGCAGTCGAGTGGGACAACGGACCGGTTAGCTGGCCCATCAACGACCGATTATTGGTATTCCGAGATCCTTGCAGATCTTCCGCGCAAGCTGATCTGGTACTTCGGAGTGTCGCGGTACAGCTGTTCGCCTACCGGTTTTCTCATTCTGCCACCACGAATGCCGAGATCCTTCCCGAACCAGCGAACACCCATGGGTAGTTAGAAACGTGATGAGAGCCGCTCGCTTCACAGCGCGATAGGTTCTTCGGAATAGTCGTGCTCTGCCGATTCCAGAGCGTCTCGTCGGTTCATCTCTATCGCTTCCGATAAGCACTCTCGGAGTGCTACGATTAGCTCTTCTCGACTACGTTCCTGGGCATTCACGCCTGGTACTTCTTCGATCCAGCCGTACCACCATTCGTTGTCATGTTTGATCACGGCAGTGAAATCGTTCATGCGATGAGTATACCCCGGAAGAAGACGTTCAAGAAGAGTCTATTGGATTATCGATTCAGGATTTCGTTGGTATGCGTGATGGCTACGATCCGGTTCGGGATCGCACATCGTCTATACGCTTCTATGATTGTTCCCCGAAACTTCTCGATTATCGCGTTCCGTTCCAGGGACACCACCCTCTCGAACTTTCAGGTGTCTGTGAACCCGGGGCGGTTCGGAGTTTGTCCTGTAGAAAACTGTGAGAAAACGAATTATAAACTACCCCCGACCCGACTCGAACGGGTGACCTACTGCTTAGGAGGCCGCCATTCTACCTGTATTGGAGATTTAGAGTCCGTATGAGGCGAAAATCCGGTGCCAGACATCCAATTGTTCATATGGTTCATATAGGTTGCGGCAAAGTGGTGTAAATTTG
>JAWLDL010000077.1:7619-8356 GCA_041686675.1 Spirochaetia bacterium
AAGTCGGGGAGGGGGCGGTGACTGTGGTCGACAGGGACAACGGCCCCGGTTGATCACTGATCTCAGTGCAGAGCGCAACCTCCGCTGCATGCCTATCGGCTGCTTCCGTTTCAGGATCCTCTGCGACGACGTCATTCTTGGATGTCTGCAAATGCCCCAACGTTGTCGGCAAGCTTGCAGAGCGTGGTTATGAGGTCGCAGGTGAGCCTTTGGCGCTGGCAACGAGCAGCGTGAACGTTCCCGTCTGCCATCGTCGTCGTTCGCCCTTGGTCATGCTCGTCGTCCTTGGGCGACGAGTACGGGCCACAGACTTCACCGCTAACAGGTGGGCTAGAATTGACGGTTACCGCCAGTGAATACACCGTCTTCCGAGTTCAACGTGCCCAGTTCTTCAATGGCTGAGGCGTGCTCGGGAACAAACCGCTGGAATACTGGCTGCGTAACGAGCGGTCTGCGAGACAGGTGCTGGAGAGCGGGGTAGTCGCCCACAAACGACCGCGCGGTCCGCTGCACGGCTGAAATCGCGATGGTCCGCCCAGCTTCTACTTGATCAAATACATGGAGAAGCACGGCGTCGCCATAATCCTCGATGCCGAATCGGTCCCGTAGCCGATCCAGCTGTTCGATCACCGGCTTGTACAGTGAATAGTACTCACCGCTGTCCACTCGCAATCTCGTTCCCATCCGGTAATCAGCGTGGTTTCGAAATCCTTCATCGGCAGCTTCGTAGAACTGGT
>JAWLDL010000078.1:0-8349 GCA_041686675.1 Spirochaetia bacterium
TACACCGGTATAACCGCAAAACCCATCCGCTGGAAGCTCATCGTCTATTACCTCATGGCCCGGGTGCTCGGCATCACCTTCGGCATCAAGATGATGGAAAACGGTGAGGAAGAGGCGCAGGTCAACTACGCGAAGATCATCGAAGCGATTCCCGAGGGACAGAAGGTCTACGACGAGGAAGAGGAGCACGAGGACGATCTCATCAAGATGATCGAGGAGGAGCGGCTCTCCTATATGGGATCCGTGGTTCTCGGGCTGAACGATGCCCTCGTTGAGCTTACCGGCGCGCTTGCCGGCCTCACGCTCGCGCTTCAGAACACCGCGCTCATTGCCGTCGCCGGTCTCATCACCGGCATCGCGGCCAGCATGTCGATGGCCGCATCCGAGTACCTCTCCCAGAAATCCGAGGGACAGGGCTCGAAGGCGATAAAATCGGCCACCTACACGGGCATCGCCTACATCTTTACCGTGATGATTCTCATCCTGCCCTACCTCCTGCTGGCGAACGTCTTCGTGGCCCTCATCGTCACCCTGGCGCTCGCGGCGACCATCATCGCCGGCTTCAACTTCTACATCTCGGTGGCGCAGGACCTGAAGTTCGCGAGCCGCTTCTGGGAGATGACCATCCTGAGCTTCAGCATCGCCGCGCTAAGCTTCGGTATCGGCTACATCATCCGGGCGATTTTCGGTGTGGACATCTGATACCGGCAGTCTGAGCATCACCAGCACGCCCCCGGCGAGAAGCGCCGCAACCACGCGGAAATAACTCCGGTAGATATCGAGCCCGGTGTAGATCTCGCTGAAGAGGTGGAGCAGGCCGCCTGCAATGACCAGACTCGAGAGGCCGGCGACGGAACCCGCGACGATCTCCGCCCACAGGCCCATCTGCACCCGGCGATCCGCGCCGACCGAAGACAGGAGATAGTGCTGCAGTCCGACGAGAATACCCGTTTTCGCAACGCCGCCGGCGAAGAACATCATTCCCGACAGGATGGGTGAGAAGCCGGCCGGCGCCACGGCCCAGAACACCGCGACCCCGAATAAGAGGGCGGCGAATGTCGCAAGCAGGGGTCGCGGCCCGAGGCGGTCGGAGAGGCGCCCGTTCACGAACGCGGAGAGGATTCCGCCGGCAACGATCGTCAGGGTGAATACCATCGCCGTGGAGTCGGCAACACCGTAGCCGTTTTTGACGAGCACGACCGCAAAGGGATTCACCAGCACGAAGGCGGTGATGCCGGCGGCCCATGCCGCAAGCTGACGCCGCAGCGCCGGAGCCCGCAGGACGTGCGGAAGCGTTCGGATGATCGCAGGGCCGGCATTCATGCTCGGCCGGCGCGATTCCGGGATCGTCGTCAGCACATAGCTTCCGAAGAAGCCCACCGCCGAGCCCACGGCAATCATTATCTGATACACCCACACCGCTTCGAAACGACTCATAACCAGTGAGGCCGCCGCAAGCGCGACGAGGTACACCGCGTTGAAGCGTGCCATGTTGCCGAAGATGTAGCGCCCACGGCCGAGCTCCTCGGTGATCTCACCGACCAGGGGATGATTGTTGAGCGCGCCGACGCTTCGGAACATCGCGAAGCCGAACCCGCCGCCAAGGATCACGAGGGCCCGCGGCCACTCCGGAGACGCCGGCAGAAACGGCGCGGCAACCATCACCAGGGCCGAGAGATAGCGAAGCGACCAGCACAGCCCCCACGAACGCGCGAGTCCGATTCGGGTAATCAGAACGGTCCCCAGAAGCATGAACGGCATCGTGAGATGAATGAAGGAGACGAGCACCGCAACCAGCGGGTCCGAGAGCCCGTTCCGGATTGCGTAGAGCGCCAGAACGTGCTCCATGAGAAATGCCACCGGCAGCGCGTTCGACATCATGAAGAGTCGAAACCGGCGGCGGCCATGGGCGCGCTCCTGCGCGGAGAGCTCGTGAGGTAGCGACGGCATGCGCCGCTCGATGTATCTCAACATGACTGAGTCCGCGTCACCGGCTATTCCTCGAGTAGCCGTATCGGCATGTACCGGTCCGAATCATGGCGTTCCTCCGCGTTTCTTCGGTCGCGCGTGAAGCATTGGCTCATTTTTCACCGTAGCTCAATACGAACACACCCTCAAGGAGGAGGACATGATGAGTTCAGCACAGGAAGGACGATGGGGGACGCTGCGGCTCGCCGCCCTCATACTCGTGGTAACCATCGCCATGATGGCCGTCGCCGGATGTCAGAATCCGACCTCGAGCGGTACCGGGGCGAGCGGACCCGACCCCGAAGACCCCGGCGACCCGGACGACCCGGACGATCCGACCCCGGACCCGGATCCCGAGCCCGACCCGGATCCGGATCCTCTGCCCGACCCCGAACCAGAGCCGGTGCCAAGTGCCAATCTCCGCGGCGGCATCGTAGTAAACGAGCTACTCCCCGACCCCACCGGTGAGACCAATGTGGACACCGACGGCAACGGAGAGGCGGGCACCACCGACGAGTTCGTGGAGCTCTACAATGCCGGGCCGGATACCGTGGATATTTCAGGCCTCGAGTTGTGGGACCCCTCTTCCGGCAACTGGTTCAGCGTTCCCGACGCGGCGCTCGTCGACCCCGGCGGCACTGCTCTCGTCGTCATCGGTGTGGCCGATGGCGGCTCGCTCCCGGCGGTCCCGTCCGGCAGCGTGGCCTTCGACGCCGGCAGCGGCCGCGGAATCCTGAACAACGCCGGTGACAATCTCATACTGCTCGACCGGGCCGCGGGAGCCTATCTGCAGCTCACATACAACGGCAGCGCCCCGATCGACCCGGGCACCGAGCTCGCGGCCGATGGATTCCCCACCGACGCGAACAGGGTCGACGCCGCAGCCGACTGGGGCAGCGACACCGACGGGAGCTCTCTTGCCCGAAATCCCGACGGCACGGGAGATCCCGAGCCACACGTGGACTTCGGCGCACCCGCCAGCCCCGGCTCACTGAACACACCGTAGGCTACAACTGCGGAGCACCACCGACAAGGCCCGACGCCGGCGGCCCGCTCCGGGACGCCGGCGTTGGTGCCACCGGCCGAGACGCAGAGATGCCTCAGCCGGTGGCTGCCGCCTCGGTTTTTCCTCCCGTGCCGAGGAAGTAGGCGGCAGCGAAGCCGGCGGCGAACACCGCCACGTCGATGACCGCCACCCCGACACTCTCAGGCGCCCCGGGCCACAACGTCACCGTGGAGCCGAGCACAAGTCCCACGATTGCCGAATAGGTGACGCCGTGATATCGCTCGAGCAGAAAGGCAATGAGCTTGGAAATGATGATGATGCCGAGCACTGCGCCCGCCATGAACACCCCCAGTACCGACGCATCGAGGTCCCGGGCGGCGGTGATGAGCGTGGAATAGAGGCCGATCACAAGCAGAATGAACGATCCCGATATCCCTGGAATCACCATCGTCGCCGAGCTCAACGCCCCGCCACCAAAGAGAATCAGGGCCGTCACAGCCGTCACCGTCGTGATGGGCTCGGTCTGCGGCGGCCGTCCCGCCATCGCCATCACCACGAGCACACCGAAGGTCAGCGCGCCTGCCGGCACGTAGGCAAGTCGGAATCGGCCGGCGAGACCCGTCTTCACGATAAACGGCAGGCTCCCGAGGATCAGGCCGATGAAGAAGAAGGCCGTCTGATCGGGATAGGTCTGGAGAAAAAAGTCGACGACGCGAGCAAACGCCAGTATGCCGACTGCAACACCGATCACGACCGGTGTCAGAAAGCGCACGTTTACTTTCCATCCGCCGGGGCCGCGAAAGAAGTGCGCGATTGCCTCTACAAGGCGATCGTAGATGCCGGTCACCACGGCGAGCGTCCCGCCGGACACTCCGGGTATGGTGTTTGCCGCGCCGATCAGCGCGCCCTTTGCTGCATTGACCACCGGCTCCAGCCGGGTGCGGTTGGGGTAGCTCATGGATGAGTTCATACCACAGTGCGCCCGAGCTGGGAAGGCGTCGCGCCCGTGCCGGGAAGGCGTCAGGGTCACCCTCTGGCGGACCGCCCCCTTGAACGACTGCGTGTATCCGCTATACTTGCAGGCTATGGAACAACAATACCAGTATCACGTAGACATCGGCTGGAAGGCCGAGAAAAAGGGCTCCGCTACGTCCCCGGGGCTTCCCGACCTCGAAGTAGCTACTCCTGCCGATTTCAACGGGCATGAGGGTATCTGGGCACCGGAGCACCTCTTTGTGGCCAGCGTGGCGAGCTGCATCATGACGACCTTTCTGGCCGTCGCGGAGGCCTCGCGCTTCAGCTTCAAGAGCTATTCGAGCAGCGCCGCCGGCACCCTCGAGCAGGTAGGAAAGGGCTACAAGTTCACGCAGGTTGAAGTAACGGTCAATCTGGTGGTGGAGGATGAGTCCACGGTCTCCCGCGCCGAGAAACTCCTGGAAAAGGCGGAGCAGAACTGCTTCATCTCCGCATCCGTGGAGGCCGAGGTGGAGCTCAAGCCGAATGTGACGGTGGGCTGAGGCCCGGCGTCGCCGGCCGGCGGTCGTGCCGCGTGTCGGCACGGCCCCGCTCCACCCCGTGTCGGCGCGCCGCGGCGCGCGACAGCTCAGTCCGACCGGGATTTCGCCTCTTTCTGTGCGCCGACCCGGTTTCCCACCGTCGCGATAAACCATTCATTGAGCGTGTCGACCAAGGGGTGAACGGTGCCCAGACGCGGAATCATGAAGATCCACATGCGGTTCTGGTCCGGAACGAGGGCGAGATGTCGAAGGGTTCCCGGCTCGCCGAGACGACCGCGCGCATCCTCGAGCTCCCGTTTCACGCGCTCGTTCTCGTAGTACATGAAAAAGGTCTTGCCGCCCCACTCGAAGTCTTCGCGCTCGAGGGATTCGGCGTTCTCTATGCTCGCGCCCATTCTGCCTGAGTAGGCACTCTCGATGATGTGTCCCTCTTCGAGCACTCCGACCGCCTTCGGCGAGAGCTCGAACAGCATGAAGAGGCGATCATAGCGCCTGACCATCTTCGAGAACGGGTAGTAGAGCCATGACTGACGAGGAAGCAGGGTAATCGTGGCATCAACGCGGCGGATATACCTGTTCTTTCGCGGTATCAGGTTCGCGTGATATCCGCTCAGCCCCCCGATATTGGTGAACTGCTGGTCCTTCGGCTTCAATACCTGAACCATGGAGTCGAACGCGCTGAGAAAGATCCGCTTGTTGCGTCTGCGCCCCCAGATGTAGCCGAGCGACAGCAGGATGGTGGCGGCAATGAAGAGATAGAAAATGGGTTGCGTTGGAACTACCGGATCACCCACCTCAGCTTACTCCCTCGATCATCGGGGTCACGAGATCATGGTCGATCTTATAGGCCCCTTCGCGGGCAAACGGCTGCAGGGGCACGCGGTCCACGACGACACCGTCATGTTTTTTGAACAGGTTCTGCTCCACTTCGTCCGCAACGGCGGAGAGCTCGGGGCTGTACTTGTTGTTGAACCCGGCTCGAAGCGGCAGCTCGAGGTCCTTCAGGCCGTCTATGATGCGTTGTGACTCGCGCTGCGAGAGATAGTCGGGGTTGAACACGACTGCGATCAGATTGTTGTTCTTCTCGCTCAGTTGTTTGTAGAGCTTCACGTAGCGGTTGAACATCTCCTGCAGCTTCACGAAGACGGGATCCTCCTCCTCGGTGTAGGGGAGCACGGTGCCCTCTTCGTTGTACTGGCCGGTCATGGAGTGCACGGTGTGCCGTTTCCTGAGGATCTCGCGCCTGATACGGCGCAGCCGATCGATCCACGTAACGCTTATGTTCGGCAGCGCGAGGATGCGGAGCGTCAGACCGGTCGGGGGCGTGTCGAACACGATGTAGTCCATGTCGGTTTCGTTTCGAAACGCGTCTTCGAGTATCAGAAGCGATGCGTACTCCTCCACGCCGGGAGAGTGCCTGAGCACCTTGAAGTACATATCCAGGTTGAACGCCTTGGTGTAGCTGTACACCTGGGTGAGCAGCTCCGTATTCTGCTGCAGATACTCCTGGGCAGCCCGGTCGAGGTTGGCTTCCTGCAGCCAGAGATTGTCGGCGATCTTCCGCTTCTTGTAGCTGAGATCCATGCCGAAGATATCGCCGAGATTATGAGCCGGGTCGAGAGAGATCGCCAGGACCTTATGGCCGCGCTGCGCCAGCTGCCATGCCGCCGCGCTTGCCAGAGTCGACTTTCCGACTCCTCCCTTGCCCGTGAAAAACAGTGATTTCATGCGTTCGTTTCCTAGTCGATGTCGAGGATCGAGCTGACTTCGGCAAGTGCGTCCGACGACCGTTCGGCTTTTCTGTTCAGCACGCGAAGCTCATGCTCCATGAACGGAAGAAGCTCGATCGACAACGAGGACGGCGGCGAAGGCATACCCATGAATGAACCCATCAGGACAAGCACGAAGACGTTCTCAAGCTCGCGAGCTTCGAACTGGGTAAGCTCCGCTGCGTTGCCCCGATGGGCCTGGTCCATGATGGAGAAGAAACCGCGCACGAGTTTCCATATCTTCCCGAATATACCGGGCTGTTTCGGTTCCTCGTCGCGCAGCTCTTCTCCACTCATGAATGGTCTCCTAAAACCTACGTATCCGTTTTCTACGCCTGCGACTCGCTGGCCGCCGGTGTCTTCTGCGACTTCAGGAAGTCGATCATGAACATGATGTTCATGATCACCATGATAA
The DNA here is from genome assembly GCA_041686675.1 of Spirochaetia bacterium. GTDB lineage: Bacteria > Spirochaetota > Spirochaetia > DSM-27196 > PWMO01 > JAAAOH01. Next base: position 6,676 of record JAWLDL010000078.1, read on the forward strand.
TCTCGAGAACCAGCAGGACGATACCGGTGACCGGATTGGCCTCGATCGTGCCCGGTACCACAACCGCAGCAAACCAGATAATGGCGGCGGTTACGGTGACCCACAGAAGATACGCGGGTATCAGGGCAACGTTTGCCTTACCTTTCAGCCGCTTCACAACCCACGCGGAACCGGTAAGCAACGCAATGGATGCGATGAGCTGGTTCGCCGAGCCGAAGGACGGCCACAGCACGGTGAAGTTACCGCTCCAGCCCAGCCAGATACCGATGGCAGCGGGGATGATCGATGCAACCCAGCGATTCGAGAAGAAGTTGTACACGCCGGTGGCCGAATCCTTGAGCGGGAGAAAGATCTCCGCCATGGTGTAGCGCGCCAGCCGGTTGGTGGTGTCGAGGGTCGTAAGGGCGAAGGATGCAACCCACATACCGGCAATGACCGTCACCACATCTCTCGGAATGAACGCAAGCCAGGTAGTATGAACCATTTCGGCATAGGTCTGGGTGAACATCGAAGCGCTCGGATAGGTGCTCTGCATTGCGGAGGTGTAGCCCTGCCCCCAGGTGGCGGCAGTGATCTCAGCGCCCGCCTCGGTCATGACCGTCATACCGAAACCCGCAACCGCGATAACAACGGTGGTCGAGAGGAATCCCTCGAAGAGCATCGCGCCGTACCCGATGGGCAGGCCCGCTTTCTCGGTGTCGAGCTGCTTGGCGGTCGTTCCGGACCCAACCAGCGCATGGAACCCGGACAGGGAACCACAGGCTATGATGAGCGGAATGACGGGCCAGAACGGAGTCGGGTTGCCACCGGAGATGGGGGGTGCAAAGCTCGTGAAGGCCGGTGCGGTGAAGCCGCTGAAGCTGAAAATCGCGGCGATGCCGCCGAGTGCGAGTCCCGCGTACAGCAGCCAGGAGTTCAGGTAGTCGCGCGGCTGCAGCAGCACATCAACCGGGATAGCTGCGGCGATGATGATGTAGAAGAACATCAGCAGAAACCATGCGTCACGGCTGAGCTCCACGGGCCAGGCATTGCCGCCCATGATTGCGAGTACAAGCATGACGATACCGAGCAACGTGGAAAGTCCGAACGATACCTTCATTCGGTACATCACGACGCCCAGGATCAGCGCGGCAACGATCATCAATCCGAACGCCGAGGGAACCGATCCGTTCCCGACGAACATACCGCCGATAACCGCGCTGAATGCGGCGACGACGAGAATGAGCAGGAACATAACCAGGTAGTAAAAGAGCTTACCTGTCCGCTTGGTGATGACATCCGATGCGACGAACTGCATGGAGCGGCCGTCGTAGCGGATGGAGGCCATCACCGAGAGGTAGTCGTGAACCGCTCCGATGAAGATGTTTCCGAACCATACCCACAACAGGGCAGGCACCCATCCCCAGGCCATGGCCAGAACGGGGCCGATAATGGGAGCCGCACCCGCGATGGACGCGAAGTGGTGCCCCATGAGCACCGGCGTTTTGGCGGGCACGTAGTCCACCCCGTCGAACATCCTGTGTGCCGGCGTCTTGATCTCGTTGTTGGCCTTTACCGTGGTATTCTCCAGACGCTTTCCGTAGGTAAAGTACAAGCCGAGATAGACTGCCACACCCAACACTGCAATGATGGCGGTCATTCTTTCCTCCTCACGAGAGATTCTGGATGTGCGTT
>JAWLDL010000079.1:0-8345 GCA_041686675.1 Spirochaetia bacterium
TACGGAATGCGCTACGGAATCCGCGGGTTGCTCGACGATGATCTCGTCGATCTATCGACGCTCGGGCCCGATCGACTGTCGCGGCTCGCGCGCACCCCGTCCTCGGCCCTCGGTTCGACCCGTTACAAGCTCAAGGATGATGATCTCCCGGCGGTCCTCGAGGCGTTGAAAGCCCGCGATATTCGCCATTTCTTCCTCATCGGGGGCAACGATACCATGGAAACGATCCACCGCGTTGAAGCCTACTGCCGTGAGAACGGATACGAGCTCTGCGGCGTCGGTATCCCCAAGACGGTGGACAACGACCTCTACGGCACCGACCACACCCCCGGCTTTCCCTCCGCCGCACGCGACATCGCGCTTTCGGTTCAGCAGGCCTCGCGCCTTGCCCGCGACATGCAGAAGGTCGATCAGTATGCGGTCTTTCAGGCCATCGGACGGGATGCGGGCTGGCTGGCGGCCGCTGCGACCCTTGCCAGACGAAGCGAGGCCGACGGTCCCCATCTCGTCTACATCCCGGAGGCACCGATGAGCCCCGAGGGTTTCCTGAACGACGTCACCCGCTGCATAGAGGCCTACGGGTACGTATACATTGTCTGCGGAGAGGGCGTCGTCTGGCAGGACGGCACGCCGGTGTCCGCATCAAGGACCACCGACGATTTCTCCAACATCGAGTTCGGCGCGATGGGAGGCTCCAGCGCGGCGCTGAACCTGCATCGGCTCATCGCCGAGCACACCGGCTACCGCGGCGAGTTCCAGATCACCGAGTCACTTCCCATGTGTGCCGCAGACCGCGTGAGCGAGCTCGACCGCCGGGAGGCCTACGGCTGCGGAGAAGAGGCTGTTCGGCTCGCCACGGCCGGAGCCTCGGGGGTCATGGTGACGATCGAGCGCACGGGCGAGACACCGTACGAGAGCGCTTTCGGGACGGCGGAGCTCGGCGAAGTCGCCCGGCGAACCCATCGCATGCCGGATGACTTCTACGATACCGCAGGACACCTGCCGACAGATGCGTTTCGCACCTACGCGGCCCCACTCGTCGGTGACCTGCCGGCCTATGAAACACTGGATCACCTGCACCGAGAACAGAGGAGAACACGATGAACACACATGACGCTGTCTACCGTGACTACGCGATCATCAGGGAAATGCTCGAGACCACCGATGTCGTTCGGGAGCTGCCCGTCGCCCGCATCAGGGTACTCCCCTCCCCCGCCGGCGCTCGGACTGCGAACCCGGCCACCGGCGACAGCGGCACCCCTGCGCCATTTCTCGTAGGCGAGGGCTCGTCCCGAATCTTTCCGGCCGAGCGCGCGGTGTATGCGGGACTGCGGCGGGGCGACCGTGTCGTTCCCCGCACCGAAAGCGCTCACGCGGCAACCGAGCTCGATCTCGGCGGGCGCACCGTCTACGTCGCATCCAACAGCGGGAAGACCGCGGAGTGCGTGCACCTGATTCGGCGACTCAGAGAGAAGAACCACGAGGGAGGCATCGTCGGAATGGCGGGCGGAGCGGACACGCCGGTCGGCGCCGAAAGCGACGATGCCTACATCCTCACCTGCGGCGCGGAACAGGCGGTTGCCGCCACCAAATCGGTCGTCGAGCAGGCACTGGTCTACGACATCATCTTCCGCCTCGCCGAGGGGCTTCCCCTCCCCGACCTCGCCAGACTGTCCGATGATATGGCCGCCACGCTCGAGGCGAGCGTTCCCGCCGAGGTGACGCGACGTATCGCCGGCGCACCTACCGTCTACTTTGCAGGGCGAACCGACGGCGTGGCCGCGGAGCTGGCGCTGAAGGCAAACGAAATCGTGCGGGCGCGATCGGACTTTCTCCCCGGCACCTATGCGGTACATGGAATCGAAGAGGTCATGGATCCCTCGGACGTCCTCATCTGGATCGATCCGCCGCGGGAGTACGAGACGAAGTTTCGGGAGGTGCTCGAAAAGGGGGTGGGCCTGGCGATCGTGGCGATTGCCGCACGCGAGACGTCCTTCCCCACTATCCGCATCCCTGAGACACCGGATGTCGACACGCGAGCCTATCTCGAGCTCGCCGCCGGGTGGAACCTCCTCATCGAAGCCGGCGTGTCCCTCGGCATCAACATCGACAAGCCCGAGCGAGCACGCAAGGTCGGAAACGAGTTCATGGGAGAGGGCGAGTGAAGATTCGACAACGCAGCGACGACGACGGCGGCGAGGGGGGCTACCCGGTGGTCACACACTCCACTATCGCCTCCGTGTTCTCGCTACCCGACGCTGACCGTGAGCGCTGGCTTTTCATCACGCCCCACGATGACGACGTGGTGATCGGTGCCGGCATGCTCCTCGCACAGGCTGCCCGCGCCGGTGTCCATACGACCGTCTGCGTGGTAACCGACGGGCGCATGGGCTACTGCCGCGCGGATCAACGTGACGACATCGTGACCATCCGCGGCGCGGAGACGGAGCGCGCGATAAAGATCCTCGGCGGCGCGGACATACGGCGCCTCGAGTATCCCGATTGCGACCTCCCGAACCATGCGGGTCGACGCCGCACTGCGGGCACTACTGCGAGCGGAGCCGGGGCCGGTGTTGGCGCCGACGCCGGTGTCGGAGGAGGCGACGAAGGCGGGGCCGGATCCGGCGCGACCGTCGAGGCCCCCGACCCCCGCGGCGGTCACAGCGGGCTGCAGAACTCATTCACCGCCCTGCTTCGCGATCTCCGCCCCACCCGCGTCTTCGTTCCGACCGGAGCCGACTATCATCCGGACCACCAGATCGTTTACCGGGAGCTTCTCATATCCCTGTTCCACGCAACGGGCGCGGTGTGGCCGGAGCTCGGAGCGCCGCTGGTCGCACCGCCGCCGCTCCTCGAAATGGCGATCTACTGTGACTTTCCCGCGCCGCCGACGCTGCAGGTGGAGGGCAGCGCGGAGGACTTCGCGACGAAACTGGACGCCATCGCCGCCTTCGCATCCCAGGAGCAGATTGCCGCGATAGTCGATGGCGTGCGGGCCGCAGGGCCCTTCGAGTACTTCCGTGAGGTGCCCTTCAGTCTTTACGACTCGCGCCACTACGCTGCGCTCTTCGGGGACGGCCGGACCCCATGAGATTCGAGGTCTCAGCGCAAACAATAGAGGGCGTGAAAACGATCTGCCTCCGGGACACCGAAACGGGGGCGGCGGCTCACATCCTGCCGCAGCACGGCGGGACGGTCTGGCGGCTCGCGCTCTGCCGCGCGGTACCGGTCCTCGAGGCCGACGCGCCCGGCGAGCTCGCAGCCAACCCGGGCTTCCGCGGTCGACTGCTCATCCCCTTCAACGACCGCATACCGGGCGGACGCTATCAGTTCGACGGGACGGATTACGAGCTGCCCGTAAACGAGCCGGATTCCGGGTGCGCCCTCCACGGGCTGGTTTACGACAGGCCCTTCACCGTGGACACCCGGGAGGCAGACGACTCGGGCGCCTTCCTGCAGCTCTCCTACCGCCTGGAGCCGGAGAGCTCTCCGGGCTATCCCTTCACCCTTCTCGTGACCGCGAGCTACCACCTGCGCGCCGACCGCTTCGAGCTCAGGCTTGCGACGGTGAACGGGGGGGAGGGACCGGCACCGGTCACCATGGGCTGGCACCCCTACGTCGTCACGCCCGAAGGCGTGGACGAGGCGCGCATCACCTGCCCCGCCGAGCGCTTTGTCGAGGTTGATTCCGACCTGCTGCCGACCGGCGCCCGTCCACCGGTATCCGGTGGCCCGCTCGACTATCGGAAGCCGGGGCGCGTCGGGGCCCGGGAGATAGACATCGCGCTCGAGCGGGCCGGCGCGTCGGGGGCCGCGCCGTCGGGGGCCGCGACGGCGCGGACCGTCGTTGACCGCGGGGACGACGCCATCATCCTCGAACAGAGCCTGCAGCCGTTTCGCTACACCCAGCTCTACATTCCACCGCAGCACACCTCGATCGCCGTGGAGCCGATTACCGCCGCAACGGACGCCTTCAACCGTCCGGAGCTCGGCCTCCGGCGGCTCGAGCCCGGCGAGCGTATCGACGGAAACGTATTGGTGAGGCGTGAGCCGAGGTGACGGCCATCGGGCGGCGGGGCCATCGCCCGTCGGGCGGCCGGGACAGGCCCGGCGGCTAGGCGAGGCCGGTGGTGTGAAAGCGCACGACCATGTGCACGAGGGCCTTTCCGTCGGCGGCGTTCTCGATGTCGTGCTCGATATCACACTGATAGCGGATGAAGTCCCCCGCTCGGAGGTCCTCCACGCGCTCGCCGACGCGAACCCGTATGTGGCCCTCGATTACCGTGAGGAACTCCTCCGTGCGCGGAAAATGCGGCCGGCTTCTGAGCTCGCCCCCGGGTGAGAAGGTGAGCAGGTACATCTCGAGATCCTCGACGAGACTGAGGGGGGTGAGGACCTTCATGTGGAGCCCCTCTTCGTCGGTGTCGAGCACGGGGATGTCGTCATGGCGGGTCAGGTGGAAATGGCGCACGGGTTCGCCGCTTCCGGCGAGGAGCTCGTTTATATCCACGTCGAGCCCCCGCGCAATCTTCCACACCATGGCAACTGTCGGATTCACCTTGTCGGACTCGATCTGCGACAGCATCGCCTTCGACACGCCGCTGCGCTCGGCGAGCACGTTGAGGGTGAGCCCCTGCTTCGTCCGTCGCGCTCTGATATTGGCTCCGATCAGCGGCGGTTGTGAAGTCTGTTCCATGCTCGTCCTCCGGGTAGTCCGCGGTTTGTTTGACATATCGAATCAGTCCGGCTATTCTGTACACTATAGTGAACGGATTTCACTATAATGATACGGGCACCCTCGCGCTTTGTCAAAAGGGGAGCGTCAAAAGGGGAGCGGATGAAACGGGTACTGATAACAGGCGCACTCGGCCAGCTCGGAAGCGAGCTCGCCACCTCTCTCAGGGAGCGCCTCGGGGCCGACAACGTCGTGCTCTCCGACATTCGCACCGACGTCAACCGGGACCTCATTGAATCAGGCCCCTTCGAGCTCCTCGACGCGGTCGACGGACATCGACTGTCCGATGTCGTACGCCGCTACAACGTCGACACCGTCTATCACCTTGCCGCGTTGCTTTCGGCCACCGCGGAGACTCGCCCCCAGGAAGCCTGGAACCTGAACATGGGCGGGCTCATTTCGGTTCTCGAGGTTGCACGTGAGCGCGGGCTCGCCGTCTTCACCCCGAGCTCCATCGGCTCCTTCGGGCCGAGCACCCCCAAGGACTGGACATCTCAGGACACCCTCCAGCGACCGACCTCGATGTACGGGGTGACGAAGGTTGCAGGGGAGCTGCTCTGTGACTACTACTTCCACAAGTACGGAGTGGACGCGCGAGGGGTGCGCTACCCCGGCCTCATCTCCTACAAGACGCAGCCGGGCGGCGGCACCACCGACTACGCGGTGGAGATCTTCTACGCCGCTGTTGAGCGCGGCCGCTACACCTGCTTCCTCAAGGGCGACACCTACCTCGATATGATGTACATGCCCGACGCGGTCAAGGCAGCTATCGACATCATGGATGCGGACCCCGAGCACCTGCGCCACCGAAACGCGTTCAACGTGACCGCGATGAGCTTCTGCCCGGAGGAGCTGGCAGGCTACATCCGCGCCCTCATGCCAAACTTCGAAGTCTCCTACAAGGTCGATCCGATCCGCCAGGCCATCGCCGACTCCTGGCCGAACCGTATGGAGGACTACGCTGCCCGCGTTGAATGGGGCTGGAAACCGGAATACGATATCGAGCGCATGACAGCCGACATGCTCGAGAAAATACGGGAGAGATCCAATGTCACAGAACATGCTCGATGACATCAGGGCGACGATCGGGGAATTGCGAACGGAGGGACTCTACAAGAGCGAGCGGGTCCTCACCGGGCCGCAGCAGGCACATATTCGGGTGGCCGGGCCTGGTTCCGGCGGCGGTACGGGCGGCGACGCCGGCGCCGGCGGTGCCGCGGGGACCCGCGCCGACGCCGGCCGTGAGGTCATCAACTTCTGCGCAAACAACTACCTCGGCCTCTCCAACCACCCGGAGATCATCGCCGCCGCCGCCCGCGCAATGGAGGACCGCGGCTACGGTCTGTCCTCTGTTCGCTTTATCTGCGGGACGCAGGACATCCACAAGGAGCTCGAGGGAGAGATCAGCCGCTTCCTCGGAACCGAGGACAGCATCCTCTACGCCGCCGCGTTCGATGCCAACGGCGGCGTCTTCGAGCCGCTGCTCGGCCCCGAGGATGCCATCATCTCCGACGAGCTCAACCACGCCTCCATCATAGACGGCGTGCGGCTCTGCAAGGCCGCGCGCTACCGCTACAAACACGCCGACATGGCCTCACTCGAGGAGCAACTGCAGGCAGCCCGCGATGCGCGCTATCGCATCATCGCCACAGACGGCGTGTTCTCGATGGACGGCGACATTGCGCCGCTGCCGGGAATCGTTGAGCTCGCCCGGCGCTATGACGCCCTGACCATGGTCGACGACTGCCACGCCACCGGCTACCTCGGCCCGACGGGGCGCGGCACGAGCGAGTACTACGGGCTCGAGGGTCAGATCGATATTATCACCACGACATTCGGAAAGGCACTCGGTGGGGCGTCGGGCGGCTGCACGAGCGGGAGAGGCGAGATCATCGAGCTCCTGCGGCAACGCTCGCGACCATACCTGTTCTCAAACACGCTTGCCCCCGCCATCGTGGGAGGAACGCTCCGCGCTCTCGAGCTCATTGGTGAGGACACCTCGCTCAAAGAGCGACTCGAGCGCAACGTCGCGCGCTTCAAGTCTGCTGTCTCGAAGATCGGCCTCGACGTCCTCGACCGGCCGACCGCCATCGTGCCGGTCATGATCCACGACGAGCCGACCGCGGTGGCCATGGCCGACCGCCTGCTCGAGAACGGAATCTACGTGATCGGTTTCACCTATCCGGTGGTGCCCAAAGGCACGGCCCGCATTCGCGTGCAGCTTTCGGCCGCTCACAGTGACGCGGATATCGATCGGGCGGTGACAGCCTTCGAGGAGTCGGCGCGGGAGCTCGAGCTACTCTGAGGATTGCAGGTTGCCGACGACCTTCGCAACGGCCTTCCGCGGCAGGAGGCGCGGGGCGAGCGTGCCGAGACGGTTCGAAAAACCGGGGATAGCGACGCGCTTTCCGCGCATGAGCGCCCGGTAGCCGTACTCGGCAACCGCCCGCGAGCTCATCATCCCGTACTTCAACAGTTTCGCGTTCTCCATCTCGGCCCGCTCCTGGAAGCCCGAGCTGGTGGGGCCTGGACAGAGAGCGGTGACGGTCACACCGGTTCCCGAGAGCTCCGTTGCGATGGCCTCGGAGAAGTGCAGAACGAAGGCCTTCGTGGCGAAGTATCCTGCCATGAGGGGGCCGGGCTGGAATGCCGCGGTGGAGGCAACGTTCATTATTCGGCCACTGCCGCGCTCGACCATGCCCGGCAGAAGCAGATGGGTGAGGTGGGTGAGCGCGGTGACGTTCACCTGAATCATATCGAGCTCACGCCGCCTGTCGTTCTCGTGAAAGCGGCCATAGTTCGCGAAGCCGGCGTTGTTCACGAGCACGTCGACCGCGATCCCGGCCTCCGCAACCGTGCGGACGACTTCCTCCGGCGCTTCCGGCCGGGAGAGGTCCGAGGCAATCACGGTCACGCTGCGGCCGTGGCCATCGCGCAACTCCGCGGCGAGCGCCTCGAGCCTGTCCACGCTGCGGGCAACGAGCACGAGGTCGTAGCCCTCCTCCGCAAGCTTCCGTGCGAGCTCAAGCCCGATGCCGCCCGAGGCGCCGGTCACGAGCGCTGTGTGCGTACTGTGTTCATCGTTCATCACCTACCCACATACCCGACCAGAGCGCCTTTGCGCAACCCCCACGGCCGAAAAATTGTTGACCGCTGCACTATCCCATTCCATAATTGTGGATCGCACGCGTGCGGGAAGGAGATAGGAATGGCGAAGGACATGTACACCCCGGATTTCTCATGGCAGAGCTCGACACGTCTGCGCTCGATGGACGACTACCAGGCGCTGTACCGGCGCAGCATCTCGGATCCCGACGGCTTCTGGGGCGATATCGCCCGGGAACGGCTGAGCTGGGAGCAGGACTTCCACACGGTCTCGGATACCGACTTCGAGTCGGGAACCATCGCCTGGTTTCTCGGCGGGAAGCTCAATGCCGCGTATAACTGCGTCGACCGTCATCTCGAGACACGGGGCGACAAAGTGGCGATTCTCTGGGAGGGCGATGCGCCCGACCAGGTAAGGCGCATCACCTACCGGGAGCTCTACCACTCCGTATCCCGCATGGCCAACGTGCTCAAGCGCTGGGGAGTGCGAAAGGGCGACCGTGTG
>JAWLDL010000080.1:0-8177 GCA_041686675.1 Spirochaetia bacterium
AGGCCGCAATCGGCCGGCGCGAGCGTCGTTGACGGGGCCGGGGGGGGTCAGTCCTCGAGCTCGGTGAGGTAGTGCTCGGCGTCGAGGGCGGCCATGCATCCGGTGCCCGCCGCCGTCACCGCCTGCCGGTATACCCGGTCCTGCACGTCACCGCAGGCAAACACGCCGGGCAGGGATGTGCGGGTGGATTTGGGCTCGGTGTGCAGGTAGCCGGTCTCGTCCATCCTGAGCTGATCACCGAGGAAGGCGGTGTTGGGCGTGTGGCCGATCGCGTAGAAAAGCCCCTTCGCCTCGATGGTGCTGTCCTCGCCGGTTTCCTTGTTATGCACCTTTACCCCGGTGAGCACGTTGCCGTCTCCGACGACCTCCGTGGCGACGGTATTCCACATGATGTTGATCTTCTCGTTGTTGAGCGCCCGGTGCTGCATGGTCTTCGACGCCCGCATTTCATCGCGGCGCACGAGCATGGTCACGCTGCTTCCGAACTTGGTGAGGAAGCCGGCCTCCTCACAGGCGCTGTCCCCGCCGCCGATGACCACCAGGGGCTGATTGCGGAAAATCGGCAGCGCGCCATCGCAGACCGCGCAGGCCGAGATACCGCGTTGCCAGTAAGTCTCCTCGCCGGGGAGATGCATGCGCTTGGCGATCGCTCCGGTGGCAACGATGAGCGCTTTGGTCCGATAGGCGGTGCCGCCATCGGTGTAGACGGTGTAGGGCCACTGCGACAGATCGGCCCTCTCGATGGTTTCGGTGAGGATGCGGGTACCGTAGGTCTCGGACTGTTTTCGCATCCGGTCCATGAGCTCCGGCCCGAGAATCGGCTCGGGGAATCCGGGGTAGTTCTCCACATCAGTGGTGGTAGTGAGCTGTCCGCCGGCTGCCACCCCGCCCGCCATGAAGCCCTCGAAGAGCAGCGGGTCGAGCTCCGCGCGGGCGGTATAGACCGCAGCGGTGTGCGCCGCGGGTCCTGATCCAACGATGATCACCTTCTCTACGTCAGCCATGTGTTGCGTTTTCCTTTCCAGTTGGGTGTTCCCGCGAAATTTAGAGACTCTGCAGCAACTGTTCAACCTCTGACCGACGTGAGTAATCAGGATTGCGGTCGAGAAGCCGCGTGAGCACCTCTTCGGCTTCCGAGGCGTTTTCCCGCGCAACGAGAACTTCTGCCAGTTTGTGATAGGCGCGCCAGTGGGAGGGGTCGACCTTTATGACCTCGCGGAGGGACTCCTCAGCATTTGCGTACTCTTCGGCGCCGACGTAAGCCAGGGAAAGGTTATAGCGCATCCTCGTGTCGTTCGGTTTCTGCCGGATTGCGGTGCGAAAATGGGAGATGGCGTCCTCGAAGAGCTCCATGGACAAATAGACGTTTCCGAGGTTGTTGTTGACCTCCAGGGAATCCGGCTCGATGCGATGCGCCGTAAGGAGGAAGTCCAGCGCACGGTCGTGCATGCCCTGCTCGTCGAGTATGCCTCCGAGCTCCACCATAGCCTTCACGTAACCATTGTCCCGGTCGATCGCGTTGCTGAATGCGTTGACCGCCTCGTTGGTCTGCCCTTGCGCGTAGCGAAGCTGCCCGAGCACGTAGTGGTACTCGGGGCGGCTCGAATCGATACTGACGGCATCCTGCGCGTATTCGAGACCCGATTCGATATTGCCCATCGCGTGCTCCACCACCGCCATATTGTAGTTGTGCACAGCGGTGTCGGGCGCAAGGCGGACTGCCTCGCGGTAGGCCTCCCGTGCCGCCTGGAGCTGCTCCTGGCGGTAGCGGGCCGTACCGAGCTGAGAGTGAAAGCTCGCCCGCGAGGAGTCGATGGAGATGGCGGTCCGGAATGACGAGGCAGCCTGCTCGAGATCGCCTCGACGCAGGCGGATATTTCCGACCTGGTAATGGGCGAGCGCGTTTTCCTCGTCGACCTGGGTGGCAAACCGGAACGCCTCGAGGGCGCGCGACTCGTCCCCGAGCTTGAGGTTGGTGGTGCCGAGGTTGTAGTAGGAGTTCCGGTAGTACGGGTCCATATCCACCACCGTCTCGTAGGATGAACGGGCATCGCGGAACTGCTCGGCGCGAAACTGGGCGTTGGCGAGGGCGTAGAAGATTGCCGGATTCTCGGGGTTCAGTCGGGCCGCCGCCTTGTACTCCTCGATTGCGTCGTCGAGAAGCTCACTCTCGCGATAGACCTCACCGAGGGTGAAGTGGGGCTCCCACAGGCTGTCATCGAGCCGGATCGCCCGGTTCGCGTACTCGATGGCCTGCTGTCGACTGCGCGAGTCCTCGGGAGATTCCTCATAGAAAGACTGTGCAGTGCGTGCGAGGGCGAGGGCGTCGAAACGACGTGAGGCCGCCGCATCCTGCAAATCGATATCGAGGACATCGTCAAAGTTGCGTCGTGCCCGAGCGAAGTCTCGCGACTCCAAAGCTTCATTCCCTTCCTCGAGAAGCTTTCTGATCTCTTCCTCTTTCTGACGCTCCTCTTCGCTGAGGCGCTCGAGCCGCTCCTGCTCCTCACGCTGACGCTCGTCCTCGGCCTCGCGCCGCCGCTCTTCCTCGGCGCGGCGCCGCTCATCGAGCTGGCGGGCTATTTCCGCCTCGGCTTCCGCCCGCCGCGCCTCGGCCTCTGCCTGCCGGGCGGCTGCATCATCGGAGTCGCCGCGGTCCTCATCGCGCTGCTCCCGAGCCGCACGTTCCTCCGCGGCCCGCTCTTCGGCCGCGCGCTTCTCGGCGAGTATACGGTCTTTGAGCTCACGGGCCTCCTCGTCGTCGACGTCCTCAACGAGCACCTCGTCGATGAGATCGAGGGCACGCTGATACTCCTCGTTCTCGAGGTAGTCCTGCGCTATGCTCAACTTGTTCTGCCTGAGGCGCTGCGCCTCGGTCAATTCGCTATCGCCTGAAGGCCGCAGAAGCCAGAATGCGCCTCCGGCGAGCAGCAGGAACACCACGCCGGCTGCTACGGCTATCTTTACTCTGTTATCCACTCGTTCCCCTCCGCAATGGACGATTGCAACGTGCTATTCCACGATGTCGATGTCTTCTTCGAGCTCCTGAATGTCTTCGGATCCGCCCGGCAGATTCTGAGTTTCCTCGCCCCCGCTCCGGAGTGAGTTCAACACGCTGTCGAGGAGAGCCTTCTGGCGCTCCTCGTCTTCCTGCCTGCGGCGCTCGGCCTCCCGGCGGGCAAGCTCTTCCTGGCGCTCACGCTGCTCCGCCTCCTCGGCGGCCTGACGGGCTTTCTCCTCCATCCTATCACGCAGGAGAGCTATCATCTGCTCGATCTCCGGTCGGTGCTCGGACTGGGGTCTGAGGTTGAGAAAGATCTCGTAGTCCTCCACCGCCGGTTCAAACTTCTCCATCTCGACCCGCAGATTCGCACGTGCGAGGTACGCGGGCGCATAGAGGCTGTTCTCCGAAATTGCCTCACCGTAGCTCCGCTCGGCACCATCGTACTGCTCGATGAAGCGCAGGTTGTTTCCCATGGTGAGAAACATGCGATCGCGGTCTCCACGGGCGGTCTCCACGCCCTGGCGGAGGATCTCCACGGCCTTGTCACGCCGACCGAGCTGCTCATAGGCTACACCGAGATACATGTAGATCGTCGCGTTCCGCGGCTCGGCCTCGAGTGCCTGCTCGAGCAGTGGGACCGCCTCCTGCGGCTTATTGCGCAGGAACAGGTCCTCTCCCTGCTCGAAGAGGCTCTGGGCGCCGGCGAACGCGGATCCGATGAGAATCAGCATGGTGATCAGATACAGGGCTTTGCGAGTCACAAGAGGCCTCCAGGAGCCCACCGCGAGGTTTGACACCCGCATGGAAAGTATTTAATCTGAGGCGCAGGCGGGAAATATCCCAATGTTGAAGAATCGATGGGCATAGTTGTACTCATTATCATACTCGGAGTGGCTGTCGGCGCCATTACCGTTTTTCTCATAAAATCTCTCCTGGCGCCACAGCAGGTGGCCGGTCTCGCCGAGCAGGTGCGGCAGAAGAAGTACGGGCAGGCCACAAAAAGCGCCAAAAAAATCATCGCTCGCGACCCGCGCGATCCGGATGCGCATTATCTGCTGGGCCTTGCATATCTCGGCGAGGACAAACCCGATCTGGCATTGATGGAGTTCAAGACGGTCAATCAAATCGGATCCTTCGGCGACTACGCCAAGGAGATCCCCTTCCGCAATAACATAGCAGAGCTATACCTGAAATTCAATCAACCCGAGGAAGCGCTGAAGGAATATCTGCTGCTTCTGAAGCGAGAGCCGGAGAACCCCTACTACTACTACACCGTGGGCACCCTCTTCGAGCAGCGAAACCGCTCAGACCGCGCGGCCGCGTACTTCAAGAAGACCATCGAGCTCGATGAGAACTACGGTGCCGCCTACAAGCGGCTCGGCATCCACCTCTACCGGGCCAAGCAGTTGAAACCTGCTCACGAGCACCTCTTGAAGGCGGTGTCGGCAAATCGCGACGACGCCGAGGCCCACTACTACCTCGGCCGGGTACAGCGCGACGGCAAAGACTTCATGTCGGCTATCAGTTCCTTCGAAAAGGCGTCTAAGGCGCCGGAGTGGAAGATCAAGGCAATCGTGGAGCGCGGCGTCGCCTACCTCAATATGGGCGATCAGAACCGCGCGACCGCCGAGCTCGAGAGAGCAGTCTCACTTGCCTCACGCGACGGCTCACACGAACAGGAACTGCTCCACGCCCGCTACTTTCTGGCTGCGGTTCACGAGAAGAATCGCCGCATGGAGCAGGCCATCCAGCAGTGGGAAAAGATCTACGAGAAGAAAAAGGATTTCCGCGACGTGGCGGAGAAGCTCAGCCAGTACCAGGATCTGCGCACCGACGACCGGGTGAAGGACTTCATGACCGCCGGCGAGGAGGAGTACCTGGCCATCTGCCGCAAGCTCACCGCGGCGATGGGACTTACCGTGCGGGACGCGAACAGCGTCGAGGGCGGCGCCCAGATCACGGCTGTGGAGGCCCAGTCGAAGTGGCGAAACGCACGCAAGCTCCCGAAGCTCCTGTGGTTCCTGCGCGTCACCAACGTGATAGACGAAGCGAAAGCGCGCGCCCTCCACGAGGAAATGAAGAAGCAGAACATTGCGCGCGGGGTTATTGTGGCCAGCTCCACCTTCTCACGCAAAGCCAGCGACTACGCGGAATCCCGCCCGATCGACCTCTACGATAAGGATAAGCTGCACAGCCTTCTCCAGAAAATCGAGATGTAGAACGGGCGCGATGAGGATGCCATGAAGATTCTCTGCGTTGCTGATCATCTTGATCCTCTCGTGTACAGCCCTGCCATAAAGGAGCGGTTCGGAGATGTTGATCTCGTCATCGGCGCCGGAGACCTCCCGATGAGCTATCTCGGATTCATCGCGAGCAGCCTGAACAAGCCCGTGCTCTTCGTGTTCGGGAATCACAACCTCGACAAATACCACATATTCAACAGGCGCTCCGCACTCAATCCGCGCATGATAAACTTCGGCCCCGATACTCAGCATCACTTCGGCTCGACCTACATAGACAGACGGGTGATCAGAAAGAAGAAGCTGATTATCGCGGGTCTCGGCGGGAGCCTGCGATACAATGACGGGGAGAATCAGTATACGGAGTATCAGATGACCCTTCGGATGCTGTCACTTGTTCCGAAGCTTGTCTGGAATCGCGTCTTTCACGGGCGGTTCCTCGATATTCTGCTCACCCACATACCGCCGCGCGGTATTCACGACAAGGAAGATCTCGCGCATCGGGGTTTTCCGGGCTTTCTGTGGTTTATGCGAGTGTTTCGCCCCCGGTTCCTGTTGCACGGGCACATCCACCTCTACGATCTCAATGCACGCCGCGTCACACGCTACGAAGATACCGATGTGATAAACGTGTACGACCATTACCTGCTGGAGATAGACACACATGGGTGATTTCATACACATCACCGCACGCGAGGACTTCAACAAGGCCCGCATGCAGGAAAAGATAAGCCGTATCATCAACGCCCTCTCGCCGCAAAACCACGAACTGCTATCGCTCAGCGATGTCCGGGATGTGGTGCGCCCAAAGAGCGAAACCTACCGGGGGCTGCAGACAGTTGACGTGACGCGCATCGTGGGCAGCGAGGGCCGCTACCGGGATTTCAACAAGGGCTTTCTGCCCCGTCGTGACGCGCTTCGCGGGCGATGGCAGAGCATCGACCGCGCCCATCTGCAGCAGGTGAACCTCCCGCCGATCCGGCTCTATGAGATCGGCGGTGTCTACTTCGTGCGCGACGGAAACCATCGGGTATCGGTGGCTCGGTCGCAGGGGGTGATGGCCATTGACGCCGAGGTCGTATCCCTCGGGACGGAGATCAAGCTCGATCCGAAGATGACCAAGGTCGACCTCAAGAAGGCGGTCATCAACTACGAGAAGGAAGAGTTCTACCGACAGACCGACTGGCCTCGGATCATCCCCCACTACGATCTGGTCTTCACCGAAATCGGCCGATACGACGAGCTCCTGCAACATGTCGAGGGGCACAAGTACTTCCTCAACCAGCGCTTCTCAGGCGAGCTCTCCTTCCGGGACGCGCTGCAGAGCTGGTTCAACAACGTGTTCAAGCCCATCGTCGACGTCATCGCATACGAGCGCATCCTCGCCCGCTTCCCCGGACGCACGGCGGCGGATCTCTACATGTGGATTGTGAAGCACTGGGACGAGCTCAAGCGGGAGTGCGGCCAGGACTATCCGGTGCAGCAGGCGGCGCGTGACTTTTCCTCGCGCTACGGCAAAGGCCTCTGGCGTCGATTGCGCGAGTGGTTATCTCGTCGCCGCGCACGGCGACGGCCTCAGTAAGGCCCCCGCTGGACATCGAGCCCCGTTTCCGGATCGACCGCCGAGAGGACGAGTCGGACTTCCGCATCCCCCTGCCGCAACCAGCCGATCTCCGACACCGTCCGCTCCTCCCCTTCGCTGAGCCGCAACTCCCCCACAAGGCGCCCGCCGCCATCGTAGCCGCGGAGCACCACAAGGGGAAAACCGCCGGTAACCGAGAGCGTATCACCGCGGATCTCCAGGCGCGGGAAGCGAAGTCTCTCCTCCCCGGGCACGGCTCCTGCTACAGTGGTGGTGAGCTCGGCGGTGTACCCCGCCGCGTCGACGGCTATTACGCGGTAGCGCCCCCTCGGAAGGGAACGACCGTCGGCGGTTGCAAGTCCCGAGAGCGTGAACACCTCCTCGCCGGCCTGCTGACGCCGCTCCCAGCCCTCGCCGGTAACCGTCCACACCAACCCGCTCGCATCATGGGTCACATGAAGCGTCTCCAGATCGTCGATGCCGTCGGCGTCCTGAACGTGAACGTCGAGGGTGAGTGTCTCGTACACCGCGTTCAGATCCAGATCATCGACATAGACGAGCGTCGTCTGCGCCCGTGTCACCTCAGGCGGGGCGCCGGTGCACGCACCAAGCGAGACAAGCACGACGACCGCGGCCGCGGCAACAGCAGCCCCCCCCACGCGGCGGGTCCCACGAGGCCGGAGTCTCTGCCGCCCGAGACCTATCATCGCCCAGCCTCCGGCCCGTTCGTTCCCCGGCCGCGTGCGGCCACCGCCGTGCGGGGTGAAGTCCGTCGCAAGAGCCCGTCCGCGATAAGTCGGTTCATGAGCTCCCGCGCCGTGTTTCGCGAAACTCCCCACTGCTCCGCCGCGCGGCGGTCGTCTACCTCGCCGGAGACCGAGGCAAGGGACCGATACACCTCGCGATCATAGATCCTGCCGTTGGGAAGCTTCACCGCGAGGCCGAGCTCGAGAAGCCGCTCTACGATGCCCCGCGCCGCACGCATCCGCTCCGACTTGATGTGCTCACCCTCCCGACCGGCCTCAGCGATCGCCCCGAGCACTGAACGTTCGGCCGGAGAGAGGCGGGGTTCGGACGTCGCTGCGGCGTCCGCGGTTGCAGCGGCGTCCGGGCTGTCCGAGGCATCTGCCGAGCGTGCAGCGTTCGAGGTGTCTGCAGCGCCGGCAGTGTCCGCGCGACGCTTCACCCGACCGCGGCGGACAACCATCCCGCCCCGACGCTCGAGCCCCCGGCGCTCGGCGACAAGACCGAGAAGCTCCCGCCAGAGGGTGCGCGGCACAAAAAAGCGATGGCTCTCGGCGAGCTCCCGCACCGCGGCGACCGGAAGCTCCCCCTCCCCCGCGAGCACCTC
>JAWLDL010000081.1:0-855 GCA_041686675.1 Spirochaetia bacterium
TCCTCGATGTTGCGCTCTGAGTCCTCGAGCGCCCGCGCGTGAGGGATGATATCGTCCTCCACGCCTGCGAGGAATACCACACGGCGCTCCAGCCCTTTGGCGGCGTGAATGGTCATGAGCCCGACCCGCCCGCCGTTCTCATCGTCGTCGAGATTGTCCTTGACCTGCAGGCTGATGCGGTTGAGATAGTCGAAGAGCGAAGGCTCGAGCACGTCGGGGTCGTTCTCGTAGTCGCGGATGAACTCAACGAGAAACTGCACGTTCCGGAACTTGGCGGTAGCGGTGCGCTCGCTCTGCTGATACTCCTGAACGAGGTGGCCCCAGTAGCCGATCTCGGTGATGAGCGAGGAGAGGATCTCCGACATGCGCGAGGTGGCGAGGAAGGCATCACGATAGCTCTCTATGAGCTCGATGAAGCCGGCCAGATCCTCCCGGGCCTTCGGCGAGAGGCGGGAATCCTCGGCGGCAACAACCTCGCGGATGGTCGAATACATCGAGATCTTCTTCTGCTCGGCGACCTTGTTGAGCTCCTCGAGGGACTTCTTGCCTACGCCGCGCCGCGGCGTGTTGATGATGCGGAGCAGGCTGATGTCGTCGTCGTGGTTCGCCATCACCCGCAGGTAGGAAACGACGTCGCGCACTTCCTTGCGCTGGAAGAAGCTCTGCCCGCCTGAGACCCGGTAGGGGATATTCTCGCCGAGGAAGGCTTCCTCGATGTGGCGGGCAAGACTGTTTGTGCGAACGAGAACGCCGATGTCCTCGTAGCGCACCCGATCGCGCTGGGCGAGACTCTTGATCTTCTCGGCGATGAAGCCCGGGGGGGGGGGCGCGGGGGGGGGCGGGGGCCGGGGCGAC
>JAWLDL010000081.1:865-8171 GCA_041686675.1 Spirochaetia bacterium
AGCCCGCCTCCTCGCGCTCGTCGGCGGGAAAGTGCAGCTCAATGGGACGACCGCCACGCAGACCGGTCCACAGCTCCTTGTGTTTGCGATCGGTGTTATTCGCGATGAGGCGATTTGCCGCGGCGAGGATGGTATCGGTGGAGCGGTAGTTCCGCTCGAGCTTGATCTCGACCCGCTCCGGGAAGTCGGTCTCGAAATCGAGAAGATTCCCGAAGTTCGCGCCCCGCCAGGAGTAAATCGACTGATCGTCGTCGCCGACGACGCATACATTTCGATGCGTCTCGGCAAGCAGTTTCATGAAGCGGTACTGATCCCCCGAGGTATCCTGAAACTCGTCGACGAGTACGTAACGAAACTGCTCCTGGTAGGCCTCGCGGATGTCGGCGAAGCGGCTCATGAGCTCAACCGGCAATAGAATGAGGTCGTCGAAGTCGACGGCGTTGTAGAGCTTCATATGCTCGCGGTACTCGCCGAACAGGTCCCTGTAGCGGGCGAGATCCTCGTCCCAGCCGCCCCGTCCGGTGCGGATGCGGGAGAACTCATTCAGCAACCACTTGAGCTCTCCGGGATCGAGGGTGAACTTGATCTCCCGCGCGGTCTCCTTGAGAAGTGATATCTGGTCGGCGGTGTCGTAGATGCTGAAGTTCTCGCGGTAGCCGAGTCGGGCGATGTACTGCTTGAGCACCTTCACGCCGAATGCGTGGAAGGTGGAGCAGGTGAGGTTGCGAAGCGGCTTCCCCGTGAGCTCCTTGACCCGCTCTCGCATTTCGCGGGCGGCCTTGTTGGTGAAGGTGAGGGCGAGGATGGCGCTCTGCGGCACGCCGTGGGCGAGCATGTTCGCGATGCGATAGGTGATGACCCGGGTCTTCCCCGAGCCCGCGCCGGCTATGATGAGGAGCGGCCCGTCGGTGGTTTCCACCGCACGTATCTGCTCCGGATTGAGTTCGCTGTGATAGTCGAGGCTGTGTGACATCGTTCACGCCATGCTACAGATATTCGCGGCTCATGCAAGGACCTCGAGCAGAGATGCGTATATCGGGCCGCGGCCTTCGGCGGAGTCGGGGAGGATGTGGTAGCCGTGGCGCGTGGGCTCGGCCCATGGGACGTCGGCCCGGCGCACGCGGTAGCGACCGGCGCGCTTCTTCGCGGCCTTGTCGATGACGCCGTCGTTTTCCTCGGGCGAGAGCGCGCAGGTTGAGTACAGCAGGAGTCCGCCGGGGCGGGCGGCGTCGATGGCGGCGGCGAGCATGGCGAAGGCCTGCGTAGCCAGGTGGCGCGTTCTGGCCTTTGTCCAGCGCTCGAGGTGCTCGGGTGACGAGAGCAGATGCCGCTCTGAGGAGCAGGGGACATCGAGGAGAATGCGATCGTAGGCGTTCTGCTCGTAGAGCCCCCACCGCGTCGCGTCGTGGCCGGTTATCGTGATGCGCCCGCGAATCTCCGGGGGAAGGTGGTCGTCGAGAACCCGGCGAAGACGATCCCGGCGGGTCGCAGAGCGCTCGTTTGCAACCAGTCGGGCCCCGGCCTCCATTCCGGCCGCAAGGACCAGAGCCTTTCCGCCCGGCGCTGAGCACATGTCGAGAATGTCCGTCGCGTCCTCGAGGGGCAGCGCCTCGGCGGCAATGCGCGAGGCGTCGTCGAGGTAGTACGGCCGCCTCAGCGGAGGCCCGAGCTCGGCATGGGCCGGACCTGAGAGAAGCGCGTCGCGGAGCCCCGGCCAGCGCTCGGAGTAGATCGACTCGTAGTACTGTTCGAATGCTGGCGGGCCCCCCTGCTTTCCCATCACTGCCTCCATGCTTGACGCTCGGTGTCGCCCACGGATACGGTATGTCCCGTGAACTTCAAAGCCGTACTCTTCGACCTCGACGGTACCCTGTTGCATACACTACCAGATATCCGTGACGCCATGAACGGTGTTCTTGCCCGCTACGGCCTCCCTCAGTATGATCTGGAGTCCTACCGTGGCATGGTCGGGTGGGGTATCGGGCGTCTCGCAGAGCTCGCTCTTCCGGAGGAATCGCGCTCGGAGGTCGACGCAGAGGAGCTCGCCGAGGAGATGCGCCGGGCCTACATGTCGCATCCCCTCGAGTCCAGCACGCCCTTTGAAGGGGTGCCGGAGCTCATCGACACCCTGCACAGAGAAGGCGTGCCGATGGCAGTGCTGTCTAATAAAGTGCACGAGCTTACACATGGTCTCATCGTGAGGGCCTGGGGCGAGAACGTGTTTTCGGCCGTGTACGGGGCACGTGAGGACCTCCCCATGAAGCCGCATCCCGCGGCCGCCCATCGTATCGCCACGGAGCTCGGCATGAAGCCCCACGAGATGATCTTCGTGGGGGATTCGGCGATCGACATGGAAACGGCGCAGGTGGCGGGGATGTACCCGGTGGGAGTCAGCTGGGGCTACCGGGAGGTGGAGGAGTTGTGGATGCACGGGGCGGCCATGGTGGTCTCGAGCCCCGATGAAATACCGCCGCTCATTCTCGGCGGAGCCCACGCGGAATAGCGAACAAGCGAACAGGAGACAACAGGATGGACCGAGAAAAAATCGAACAGCGCGCGAAGGAATACATCGGACTGGAAACCGACGAGGCGTTTCGCGACGGCGTGAAGCAGCTTCTCGACAACGGCGAGTGGGATGAGCTCTCCGACCGCTTCTACACCGATCTCGAGTTCGGCACCGGCGGGCTCCGCGGGGTGATAGGCGGTGGATACAATCGCATGAACCCCTTCATGATCCGCCGTGCCACGCAGGGCCTTGCGCAGTACGTGCTTCGCGAAGGGAGCTCCGGTGCGGAGGGACGCCCGAGCGCCGTGATCGCCCACGATTCGCGGCGGTACTCCGACACCTTCGCGCTGCAGACCGCGCTTGTGTTCGCGGCAAACGGGATCAAGGCCTATCTCTTTCCGTCGCTTCGTCCGACGCCCGAGCTCTCCTTTGCGGTGCGGCGCCTCGGCGCCTCGGCGGGTGTGGTGGTCACCGCAAGCCACAATCCGCCGGAGTACAACGGCTACAAGGTCTACTGGAACGACGGGTCACAGGTCGTCGCGCCGCACGATACGGCTATCATCGCCGAGGTGCAGTCCGTTACGACCGACATTCGCACTCTCGACAAAGACGATGCCCTCGAGCAGGGGCTTCTCGAGTACCTCGGAAGCGACATGGACGATGCCTACGTGGAGGCGACCAAGGCCGTGTCCGTACGCCCGGAGGTGCTGCGCGAGCAGGGTTCCTCGGTGAGCGTCGTCTACACGCCGCTCCACGGAACCGGTGCGATGATGGTGGAACGTATTCTCGGTGAGCTCGGGGTTCAGGTGATCACCGTACCGGAGCAGCGCGAGCCCGACGGCGAGTTCCCGACCGTCGAGTTCCCCAACCCCGAGGAAGCCTCGGCGATGAAGATGGCCCTCGAGCTCGGGAAACAGAAGCGAGCCGACATCGTCATGGGTACCGACCCCGATTCCGACCGCCTCGGAATTGCCGTGCCCGACGGCGACGACATGCGCCTTGTCACCGGCAACCAGCTCGGTGTGCTTCTCGTTGACTACATGTTCGGCGGTCTCGCCGAAACAGGCCGGCTGCCAGCGAAACCGGCCTTCGTGAAAACCATCGTTACCACCGAGTTGCAGCGAAAGGTTGCCGAGCACTACGGCGCCAGGGTCTACGACACCCTCACCGGCTTCAAGCATATCGCCGGCGTGATGCGTGAGCTCGACCGGCAGAGCGACGGCCCGACCTACGTCATGGGTGATGAGGAGAGCTACGGGTACCTCATCGGCACGCACGTGCGGGATAAGGACGCGATCTCGGCGGTGCTCATGACCACCGAGATGGCGCTCTACCACGTCTCCCAGGGAAAGAGCGTTCTCGATCGCCTCGACGAGATCTACGAGCAGTTCGGCTTCTTCGACGAGATCCAGATCTCGAAGTACTTCCGCGGTCAATCAGGGAAGCAGGTGATGGCTGAGCTCATGAAGACGCTCCGCGAGAATCCGCCGCGGGAGATAGCCGGCATCACGGTCAGCCGCATCCGCGACGTAAAGGAGAATACGCTCTACGATCTCGAGCGTGGCGAGTACGTGGAGGACATCGAGCTCCCGAGCTCCAACGTGCTGCAGTTCTTTCTCGCCGACGAGACCGTGGTCAGCGCCCGACCCTCCGGCACCGAGCCGAAGATCAAGTTCTACGCATCGGCAACCGCCGAGGCGCAGGGGCGGCTCGAGGAGGCCAAGCGGGAGGTCGCTCAGAAGCTCTCCGCCATCGAGGCCGAGATAAACGGAATAATCGAGCGCGCGGAAGCGGGCTGAGCGGGCGTCGGCGCGCCTACCGCCGCATGCGCCGGCGTTTCTCGGCGCTGCGGGCGATCTCCCGGACGATCTGGTGGGCCTGCGCCTCGTCGGTCTGCCCGTGGTCGAGTTTTTCCTGCATGTCCGCGAGAAACCGCTCTTCCATTTCGTAGAGATCCGCCTCGAGCTCTCCGGACCACAGGAGATGGGCGAGCTCATCGGGGTGGTCCTTGTATGCGAGCAGGCGATCGGCCTGCTCCCGGGCCAGATACCAGCGAACGTCGTCTATTGCGATCTCGTGCTCGTCGAGGAGGTCCTGGATACGCATGAGGCTGCAATCGTAGCCGCGCGGGGCATCGTTGTCAATTTGATCAAAACATGCTACCAGTGGTCGCCATGGACCCATCGCTCTCGGTCTCGGACATCACCTTTGTCGCGTTCGACTTCGAAACGACCGGCCTGCACCCGGCCACCGATCGCATCATCGAGCTCGGGGCCGTGAAGTTCCGGGATCGCAGTGTGCTCGGCACCTTCGACATGCTCGTGAATCCCGGCATCCCGATTACCGACGCGGCCGTTAATGTCAGCGGTATCACCGCCGAGATGCTCGCCTCCGAACCCGCCGTCGAGCACGCACTGCCCGCCTTCATGGAGTTCATCTCCGGCGCGGTGCTCGTTGCGCATAACGCGCCCTTCGACATGTCCTTCCTCCGCGCCGCCCTCGAGGTCGCCGGCATGGGAGACGTGTCGAATACCGTCATCGATACCCAGGTGCTCGCGCAGAAAGCCTATCCGC
The DNA here is from genome assembly GCA_041686675.1 of Spirochaetia bacterium. GTDB lineage: Bacteria > Spirochaetota > Spirochaetia > DSM-27196 > PWMO01 > JAAAOH01. The sequence goes on from JAWLDL010000081.1 coordinate 5,946, forward strand.
GGCTTCGAAGCTACAGCCTGCAGAACCTCGTCACCGAGCTCGGCCTCACCCGCGGGAACGCCCACCGTGCCCTCGACGATGCGGTGATGTGCAAGGACCTTTTCCTCACCTGTGCCGAGTCGCTGAGCTTCATGGGAGAAATAACCCTGGGCGACGTCCTCACCTGAGGATACGCGGCGCCGACACGCCTCCGACACGCCCGAGCACCTGACGCACGCGGGCCTGCTCCCGCCTGAAGTCTTCGAGTTCTTCCTGCATTCGCTCGTTCTGCATGCGGTCTTTCGGTTCGTTGTCTCCCGCCATGATGATATGCTCCTATTTGCCGAGAATGCGCAGCATGTAGAGCTCGAGATAGCGCCGCAGCGGCTCCTTGCGCTTTATTTCGGCGAGAGCCGAGTTCTGGGCGAGCTGTGCCGCCATCTGCTGGATGCGGCCGCGGGTCGGCGGCGAGCTCCTGAAGACGGTCTTGCGCTTTCGAATGAAGTCACGAATGAGGCTGTTGACGTCCTCCACGAGGTTCTGTTGTGCGACCGGGTCGAGAAGGGGATTCCACCGCTCGGCGAGCTCTTCGAGCGTCGTGTCGACGTTGCCGCCCGGGGGGATATACTCCTCCTGCAGCTTCTTTGCCGCGCGTTTTACGTCGGGTGATGTGCCCTTTGTCTGTTCACCGCCGCGAGCGGCATTGGGCCGGTCGCCGAAGCGGACTGCGGTCGACTCGACCGCCGCACCGGCAAAGCTCCCCTGCTCATCATCCGCGTCGTGAGCATAGCCCGCGCCGGAGGAGGACGCCGGCGTTTCGCCCGCGCGACGCTGTTGCTTACGGGCGGCGCGACGTTTCTTCCGTGGTGACGGCTCACCGAGAAAGAGGCGTTTGAGCCATGCGACCATGCCGCGCAGCACCGGCACGGCCTGCCAGAACGGCAGCCTGAGCCGCGCGTCGGAGAGCAGCTTGCGTCGGTCGATGTCGAGGACGACGGAGAGCGGCCGGATGCGCTGGTTCTTGCGGTCGAGCATTCTGTCGAGCTCTTCCTGCGCGCTGCCGAACAGCTTCTGCTCGGTGGCGATGACGTGGAGCAGGTCGAAGCGAAGGAGGCCGTAGAGCAGCGGTTTTCGCTCCTTCATCATGGTAGTGAGCACGTGCTCGAACGCTGCGTCGTCCTGCATCTCCTTGAGCTGCTCGTTTCGTCTCAGCGCCGCAGTCCACTTGTCGGAGAGCTCGTTCTCGAAGGCCTCCGAGGCCTCACGTATTTCGGGAAAAACGATCTTGAAGACCGAGTCTTTTCGGATGTAGTAGTCGTGGCCATCCGCCGAGTGGGTGCGAATGAGCTCCGGCATGTGAGTGTTGTCAGGCGGGAGCAGCTTTTCCTTTATGTAGGAATCGATGTTGTGTGGCGGACAGCGTTTTACGAGCGGGACGCCCTTGGAGTCGGTGAAGCCGTGTATGTCCGACAGACGGTAGGCATATGGCTCCTTTCTCAGTTTGGCGTCCACCGATTTGAGCGTCGTGTCGATGTCCTTCTTGCGCTGTTCCACGCCCTTGTAAAAGACATTGTAGTAGCCGATGAGATAGGCCGCGCGGCAGTAGTCGACCTCCTCTTGCTGCGTCTCCTGTTTCTGTCCGAACTCCTTGATGATTGCGCTCGAAAGAGATGTCCAGAAGTGGAAGGTGAACTCACTCGGATGATAAACCGTCTTCAGCGAGTCGTCCGGGGTGGTGAGAATCTTGTTCAGGGTCTCCTTGAGGGCGACGTCCCGATTTCGAAACACCGCGCGGAGCTTGCTGTGCATGTAGCCGGCGTTTCTCTTGTTGCGGAGATAGTCGCGAATCTTCTGCAGCGAGACTGCGGCGAGGCTGTGCTTGACGACCCCGAGGGTCGCCACGATGCTCTGCAGGTCCTCGGGAAACATGAGCCTGAGGACGGTGTCCTCGGGGCGATCCGTTGCGCCAAGCCAGTCGAGAAAATCCGTGCGGACGTTCACGGGCGTTATGAGCTCGTTGGGGATGGTGATTCCGAGCGTCTCCTCCGACGGAAAGGGATCGGAGGTCCGTTCGCGCATCTTCTCGTAGGCGGAGTTAATGACACGCGGGTAATACTCGGCAAAATAGACGCCGACGATGCGGGATTCCTCGTAGCTCAGACTCACGCGACCCTCGGATTCCAGCGCTATGAGATGTGCGGTGAGCACGTTCTCGGTGTTGTCGTCGAGGTCCGAAAGCTCGGGAGA
>JAWLDL010000082.1:0-8082 GCA_041686675.1 Spirochaetia bacterium
TTCCGTAGGTAAAGTACAAGCCGAGATAGACTGCCACACCCAACACTGCAATGATGGCGGTCATTCTTTCCTCCTCACGAGAGATTCTGGATGTGCGTTGACAAGTGCATGCTAAACCGGAATTGACCGTTCGTCAAGTTAACCTTTTCGACGAGGTATACTATGCAAAGTGGGTGCGTAAGCCGGGGAGACGCTCGCGAACGGCAAGAAGCATTGCCGGGATGTCGGTCTCGAGAGGGTTGCAGATGAGGAGATAGCTGTTGTCCTGCCTCAGGCAGGCGAACTGACGAAGGCCCGCCACGGAGGGAAGATCCCGGAGGAACCACTGCAGCTTCTCGCGTACGAACCGGTTGTGTGACAGGATCACGAACTCCCGGCCGTCACGCTCTTCGCGCGCCTGATCGAACTCCTCCTGGTCCTCGATCTGCGCCCACCAGGCATCGAGCCGGGGAGGCACCACGATATGTCCCTCGCCCGCCGGCCGGTCCTCGGAGTAGAAGCTGACGTGGAGCTCGTCCTCACGCTTCATCATCCGGGCGATGGGCATGTAGAACATTGCCTGCCTCGGAACGAGCGTGAAAAGACCGCGAACCTTCCGCACGGGTCCGTCACCGGGGAGGATGAAGGTGAAGTGCCAGCCGATCGTGCCGCCGATGTTTCGGTACTCGCTGTCCGCGGGCTCCAGGCTGTCCCGGAGAGTCTCGAGGATGGTTCGGGCAAGCTCGCGATTCTTTCGCAAACCCCGGTGGAAGGTAACGAAGCTGGCAACGGCCAGCCCGACGATCAGAACGACAAGGACCTGCATCGACTACACGAACACGACACTGACGCCGGGAAACTCTTTGCCGAACTCTTCGGTAAGCCATCGTTCGATGGAATTGCGAATCATGGACGCTATGCCCACGCAGGTCAGGCAGCCGGGTTCATGTGCGGCGAAATCGGTGAATATGTAGAGTTCCTTTTTCTCGTCGTTGTAGCGGAGGCGGGTGACGACCCCCAACTCGGCCACCGAGTAGCCGCTCTCGGGGTCCTTGACGCGGTCGAGCACCGCGTCGATCTTGCGCTTCATCTCCTCATCCATATGGATGAGCATATGCCCGCGAGGAGCAGGTGTCAACGCGAATTGCAGGCTCGGGGCAAGGATGCTACCCTGAGGGACAAGGAGACACATATGGCGAAGACGATACTCATCACCGGCGGAAGCACCGGGATCGGCGCAGCAACGAGCAAGGAGCTCGCCGAGGGCAACACGATCCTCGTTCACTACAATTCCTCGAAGCGCCCCGCGGAGGAAGTCGCCACGGCGGTGGAGAACGCCGGCGGTACGGCCCACCTCTTTCAGGCGGACCTCACCACCGAAGCGGGCTGCCGGGAGCTCGCGGAGCAGGTCGGCAAGACCGTCGATCACCTCGACGTGCTCGTGAACAATGCCGGCGGCCTCGTCAAGCGGCAGCAGGTGTGGGAGCTCGAGTGGGAGATGATGGAATACATCTTCGCGCTGAACACCTTCTCCACCATGATGATGACGAGGCTGATGGTGCCGCTGCTGCGCAACGGCACGCAGTCCAACATCATCAACCTGACCTCCATCGCAATGCGGACCGGTTCGCCGACGGCGACCATCTACGCGGCAAGCAAGGGCGCCATCGACTCGTTTACCCGCGGGGCGGCCAAGGCGCTCGCGCCGGATATCCGGGTGAACGCCATTGCCCCGGGCGTTATCCTCACGCCCTTCCACGACAAGTACACACCCGACGAGCAGCTCGAGAAGTTCCGCGAGGCAACCCCCGTCGGGGAGTTCGTCGGCCCCGAGGAGATCGCCCACACGGTACGCTACATTCTCGACAGTCGCTTTCTCACCGGGTCGACCATCGACATAAACGGCGGAATGTTCATGCGCTAGCGCCGTTCCACGGAGCCGAGGCCGTCGACGCGGATGGTATTGCGCGATACCTCGCCTCCGTAGGTGACCGATCCGACCCCCTCGATGCGGCCGGCGAGCTCCCCGCCGGCCATCGTTATTTCCACGTTGCCGGCGCCACTCATGCGGATGTCGGCGTTTACCACCGAGCTCTCGACGAAGTCGACGTTGGCCGCGCCGTCGACCTCGACCTCCAGGCTCTCTACCTGTGCGTCGGTGGCGGTGATGTTGCCCGCACCGTCGATGTCGATGCGAAGCGACTCGGTCTGCAGCCCGAACAGTCGAACATCCGCGCCCCCGTCGACGTCGATGCGGGAAAGCCGCGGAGTGGTTACCTCGAGCCGCAGGCGGCCCTCGCTCGACCATCGCCAGCGGTCGGCCCCCACCCGCAGCGCATCGCCCTGTCGCTCGACGATGATGTGCTCCATGAGAGCCTCGTCCGCGCTGACGGTCACCCCGTAGGAGTCGCCCTGGGTGACCGCGACCTGCCATCCGCCGGTTACCTCGATCGCGGTGAAGTCCCGCAGGTCGAAGCTGCGCTCGATGCGGTTTCCAGAGAGCTCGATCGCCTCGCCCTCGCCGCCGGAGCTCAGCATGTTATCAACAACGACGCGCGCGCCGATTGCCAGAGCAATCACAATGACCACGAGGGCGCCGATTATTCCAAGGACAATCCTAGTCGTGCCTTTCACTTCTCTTCCTCCGTTACGTAGCGTTCATAGAGATGCTCGAGCTCGGCGAGGCTCATGCCGAGCAGGCGCATCGTTCGAAAGACCCGCGGGAGCTCATCCTGCTCGAACTCCCGGCGCTTGAGGGCTGCCGCGGCCTCCCGGGCGCCGGCGGCGACGAAGTATCCCACTCCCCGTTGATTCTGGAGGATGCCCTCGTCCTGCAGCACCGCGTAGGCGCGCGTGACCGTGTTGGGGTTCACCTCCACCGAGACCGCCGTCTCGCGAATCGAGGGGATGCGGTCTCCTTCGGCCCAATCGCCCCGCAGGATCTTCTCGCTGATGTAATCCGATATCTGCAGGTATATGGACTGTCCGCTAGCGAACTGCATCCGAGACCTCCGTCTCACGGAGCTTCAACCACGTGAGCACCCACATTACCGGGGGCATGATCCACAGGACGGCGAAGCGGCCGATGCGGGCTACTCGGGCGGCCAGAAGGCCCAGCGCTCTCATCTGCTCCCCCGTTGCGGAGCTCTGGTCGTAGACGCCGGCCTCGACGTTCTCTAGGAGGTCGGTGAGGGCCGCAAAGCCGGAGGCGCCTGCGACGAGTCCGAGAAGGATGAAGATGCCGGCAATCGAGAGCGCCGTCTTGATGAAGTGCCGGCTTCGGAAGTACGCCGCGCCGAAGAGAAAGACCGAGCTCGCCACCACGTAGGTGCGCAGCGTCTCCGGCGTCATGGCGTCGAAGGGATTGAACACCCCAAACGGCTGATCGAAGAGCAACGGCGAGAGTCCGGCGAGAATCAGCGTGTAGGCGACGTAGGTTACCACCGCCACCACCGGATAGACCACTGCGGTGAGCAGCAGCTTCTCCACGAACTTCTCCAGATGCGACGCGGGCAGCGTCAGGTAGGCGTAACTCCGGTCTGCCCGGTGCATGCTCGAGAAGCTCAGGCTCGTCGCAATGAAACCGGTGAGGAAGAGACCGAGAGAGAAGAATACCTGATTGTACTCCAGCCCCGTGCCCCATCCGTTGTGAGTGAGCATGCCGAGGAAGAAGACGGCCATCAGGCTGGCGTAGACGGCCCCGGCGGCAACGAGAATCGTCCGCTTCTGGGAGATTATGAAAAGCCGCGCCAGGTTAAAGACGCGTGTCGCGCTGAATGTCATGGGGAGACCTCCTCATTCTGCGTGCCCTGAACGGAATCGACCGCCGCGCGAACGGCGGGCGCGTCGTACATGACGGCATTGAAGAGCACCTCGATGTCGACCGGCTGCCCCTCCGAGGGCGCCGCCTCGAGCAGCGCGTGCCCGCCGAGGGTATCTTCGCGGTAGAGCACGCCTTCAGCCGGGAGCTGCGGGGTGACCCGCGTGCGCAGACTGCGATCGATGCGATCCATGCCTGCCTGGAACACGAGCCGGCCATTGTCGATAATCGAGATAGGGTCCATCACCGGTGCGAGGTCGCGCACCTGGTGCGTCGAAACGACGAAGGCACGCTCGTCACTCATGTGACCGAGGAGCAGCTTGCGCAGCTGGCTCTTGCCGGGGATGTCGAGGGCGTTGGTGGGCTCGTCGAAGAGCACGAGTCGCACCTGCGTGGCAAGCGCGAAGGCGATGAGGAACTTCTTGCGCTGGCCGAAGGACATCGCCGCAAGGGAGGTGTCGGTGTCGATGTCGAACTCGCTCAGGCAGCTCCCGAGAACCTCATAGTCGAAGCGCGGATAGAAGGGCGCGTGGGCGGCTACATACTCGGTCGCGCTGATCCCGGGAAGATAAAACTCCTCCGGGACAATAAAGAGATCGGCAAGCATCTCCGGCCTGCGTTCTGCCGCACGGTAGCCGAGTACCTCCGCACTGCCGGCGTCGGGGAAGAGCATCCCTGCGATGATGCGCAGGAGCGAGGTCTTCCCGGCCCCGTTCTTTCCGAGCAACCCGTAGATGCCTCCGGGCTCGAGCTCGAAGTCGAGCCCGTCGAAGAGTTTCGTCCGTTTTGCGTAGGAAAACGAAACGGATGTCAGTTCCACCATGTCTGTCTCCTTCCTGGTCTGCATGTTCACTCTACGTGAATAGTTTTCTATTGTACTAATTCACTAGTACACAAGAACAATACTGCAGCGGCGTCACGTTGTCAACACTGCCGCTGCGCAATTTTCTGCACGCTTGCCTACACAGCACGCAGTTTTCTTCGTATGATAACGGTATGGACCGTCCATCCGCTGCCGAAGCGGGCTTCCCCATGGCCCGCGACATGAGCAAAGAAACAGAGATCATCATCAACTCCACCCATGACGGCATCATCGCGGTAGACCGTGATGCGCGCATCACCCTGTTCAACCGGGCGGCGGAACGCCTGACCGACACCGAGGCAACTGACGTTCTCGGGCTCCATATAGAGGACGTCATACCGGCCACGCGGCTTCCCCTCGTCCTCGAGACCGGCGTTCCGGAGATGAACTGGCAGCAGCCGCTTCGCGACATCACGATCATCACGAGCCGCATCCCCATCGTCGATGAGCATGGCGAGATCATCGGCGCCTTCGCGGTTTTCCGCGACATTTCCGACATGGTCGATCTCGCCGAGCAGATTACCGACCTTCGCGAGACTCGCATCCTCTCGGAGGCCGTGTTCAACTCCACGCAGGATGCCATCTCTGTCGTCAACGAGGACGGGATCCACGTCTCGGTGAACCCCGCCTACACCCGGGTCACCGGCTACTCGAGTGACGAGGTCATCGGCCAGCCCTGCACCTTCGACATCACCGACGGTGAGAGCACGCATCTCAAGGTCCTGCGCTCACGCGAGCCGGTAAAGGGCGCCCGAATCAAGGTGGGGCCCAAACAGAAAGACGTCATCGTCGACGCGGCGCCCATCATCGTGCGCGGTGAGATCAAGGGAAGCGTGGCGGTCATCAAGGACCTCACCGAGATCATGGAGCTCACCACCGAGCTTCGCCAGGCACATCAGCTCATCCGCAAGCTCGAGGCGAAGTACACCTTCGACGACCTCGTCGGACGGCAGGAGAACTTCCTCCACGCGATCGAGAAGGCGAAGGTGGCGGCAAGCACGCCGGCGACGGTGCTGCTGCACGGTGAGAGCGGCACCGGCAAGGAGCTCTTCGCCCACGCCATCCACAACGCAAGCGACCGGCGCGAGAAGAAGTTCATCAGAGTGAACTGCGCATCGTTGAGCGAGGGGGTGCTCGAAAGCGAGCTCTTCGGCTACGAAGAGGGGGCGTTCACGGGCGCGAGGAAAGGCGGCAAGCCGGGGCTCTTCGAGGAGGCCCACGACGGCACCATCTTCCTCGACGAGATCGGCATCATGAGCCTCAACACCCAGGTCAATCTCCTGCGGGTTCTGCAGGAACACGAGGTTCGACGCGTCGGCGGCACCCGCACCATCCCCATCAACACGCGCGTTCTCGCGGCAACGAACCTGGACCTCCGCCATGCGGTGCAGCAGGGCGATTTCCGCGAGGACCTCTTTTATCGCCTCAACGTCATACCCATCGAGCTGCCGGCGCTTCGCGACCATCCGCAGGACATTCCGCTCATCATCGAGCACATGATTCGCCGCATCAACCAGGAGTACGGCCGTGCGGTCTCGGCGGTGTCGCCCAAAGCTCTCGAGCGACTGCGCAACTACTCCTGGCCGGGAAACATCCGCGAGCTCGAAAACGTGCTTCGGCGGGCCATCATCAATCTGGGCATGTACGAGACGGTGATCGGACTCGGCCATCTGCCCGAGCTCGGCCCGGACTGCGATGAAGAGTTGCCGGGCGATTTCAACGGCTGCGCGGATCCCGATATCGAGGCGATCCCTCCTCTGCGCACCGTCGTGGAGGAGGCCGAGGGGCGCCACATCCAGAGCGTGCTCAAACAGGTCGAGGGAAGCCGCAGCGAGGCTGCCCGGGTGCTCGGGGTGTCACTTCGGAACCTGCAGTACAAGCTGAGGAAGTACGGCATTCGCTGACGGCGGCAACGGACGTCTCGCGGCCAACGGCCGAACACGCAATAAATTGCAGCAAAAGCGCGCAAATGCATGATTTTGCGCGCAAATTTCTGCACTCACGCCCGGGATTCCCCTCCCGCCGAGGGGCCAAAGCCCGCCGGTTTCGCCGCCAAATCATTTCATACGGACACCTTACGCCCTGCCCCAACCACAGGCACGCAAGTTGGCACGCAGATTGCAGGTTCATAAGTGCTACTCATGAGTTCCAACACAGAATCAGGAGGCCAGCGCCCAGCCATGGACACGACCTACCGAGTACTCGTCATAAACCCCGGTTCCACCTCGACAAAGCTCGCCGTCTTCGACAACGAGACGCCCATCCTCGAGAAGACGCTGCGTCACGCCACCGAGGAGCTCGACAAGTACGAGCGCATCTCCGACCAGTTCGAGTTTCGCAAGCAGGTCATTCTCGACGAGCTGGCCGCCGACGACATCGCCGTCGACTCGCTCTCCTGCGCGGTTGGCCGCGGCGGTCTCGTTCATCCGGTATCGGGCGGGACCTATGAGGTAAACCAGCAGATGCTCGACGATCTGCAGGTCGGAGTGCTCGGCGAGCATGCCTCCAACCTCGGCGGCATCATCGCCCATGAGATCGCCGGCGAAACCGGGATCCCCAGCTACATCGTCGATCCGGTCGTCGTCGACGAGCTCGACGACGTGGCCCGCCCCGCGGGCATGCCGGACTTCGACCGCACGAGCATCTTCCATGCGCTCAACCAGAAGGCTGTCGCCCGACGCGTAGCCGCCGATCGCGGCAAGAGCTACGAAGACATGAATCTCATCGTCGTGCACCTCGGCGGCGGCATAACGGTCGGTGCACACCGCACGGGCCGGGTCGTCGATGTCAACGACGGGCTCAACGGTGAGGGCCCCTTCACGCCGGAACGCACAGGTGGTCTGCCGGCTCTCAAGCTCGTAAAGCTCTGCTTCTCCGGCGACTTCTCCCACGCCGAGATGAAGAAGAAGATCAAAGGCGGCGGAGGCCTCGTGGCCTACCTCGGAACCAACGACGGGCGCGAGGTCTCGGAGAAGATCGACGCCGGGGATGAGCAGGCCCGGTTGATCTACGAGGCCATGGCCTATCAGACGGCGAAGGAAGTCGGGGCGATGGCCGTGGTGCTCGAGGGAAAGGTCGATGCAGTTGTCCTCACCGGGGGGCTCGCGCACGACGGCCGGTTCTGCGGCTGGATCAAGGATCGGGTGTCGTGGATCGCGCCGGTGGAGATCTACCCGGGCGAGGACGAGATGAAGGCTCTTGCAGAAGGCGCTATCCGGGTTCTCTCGGGAGCTGAAACCGCACAGGTCTACGACGGCGGGACGGCAGAATGAAGCGCATCACGATCATGACGGGACATTACGGAAGCGGCAAGAGCGAGTTCTCCATCAACTTCGCCCTGCGCGCCGACTCCGATGACCTCGCCCTGATCGACGTCGACATCGTCAATCCCTACTTCCGCTCACGCGAGCGCCGCGCCCTG
>JAWLDL010000083.1:0-8045 GCA_041686675.1 Spirochaetia bacterium
GCGGCGCCGGGGTGGCCGGCGTCCGCCCCCGGGTGGGGGGCTGCCGTGTCGCCGGCCGCCGCGCCCTCGGCGCCGACCACACGCCCGCCCGAGCGCGTTTTCTCCTCGATCGGCGAGGTCGGGATTCCGCCCGGCGGAAGCGGGGTGCCGACGTGAGTCCGGTTTCTCATCTCCGCGAAGATCCTTCCGGCGAGCTCAGTCCGAGGGTCTCGCCCATCCAGGATACGTAGCTGTCGAGCCCGGCGGTGATGGGTACGGCGATCAGCTCCGGCACGTCATACCCGTGGTGATCGGCGAAGTGTTTCTCGATGTCCGGAAGCTTCCTCCGGTGGGTCTTACAGAGAAGCACCGCCTCGGGATCGGATTCCACCTTTCCCTGCCACACGTAGAAGCTCTCGACCTTCGGTATGACCTGCACACAGGCGGCGAGCCCCGCCTCCACGAGACCGGCCGCGAGCTCGCGGCCCTTCCCGGGTTCTATCGTTGTGACGGCCATCACGTAGCCTTCGGTGTCCTCGCGGATCATGCTCTGCCTCCGTGTATCATTCGCGGGAAAGCTTGCCGAGGAGTCGGGAAAGCGCCTTGCCGGTGATGCCGGCGGCCTCTGCCGCCTCCGCGAGTCGCGGGGGAGCCGCGGACTCGCTCTCTTCCAGTCCCAGCGCCGATCTCAGCGCCTCGACCTCTGCGCCGGAGAATCTGACGGACTCCACCACGTAGTCGGTGAACGCCTCACAGGCAGCGGGTGCAACCCGTCTGGCGATGTCGAACATCGTATCGGCGTAGGCACGAATCTCGTACTGCGCATGCGCGTCCATACGCAGCTTCAGGAAGTGAAAGAGATTGTGCAGGTCGATCTGCCAGTACATCTCCGTGTAGAGGCTCAGCGGCAGATTGATCCGGGCAAGCTCGCGTGCCAGGCCCTCGTCGAGGAGCTCCTCGTAGGAGCCGTAGGCACGTTCCTGCTCGGCGCCCAACCTGTCGGCGATGGCCTGCTGCATTTCCGGCGAGACCGCCTCGACCTTCCGGCCCTGGCGGTTGTCCTCGCTCTGCAGCGCGATGTTCTCTCCCTCGGGTACGTAGAACTCGGAGGTCATGACGCTGTAGCGCCCGGAGATCTCGTTGACCCGCGCGGTACGGTGGCGGATCCACTGCCGGGCCACGAAAATGGGCAGTTTGACGTGAAAGGTCAGGACCACCTGCTCGAAGGGTGAGGTGTGCTCATTCCGCATGAGGTACCTGATGAGCCCGCGGTCCTCACGGAAGGTTTTGGTGCCGGCGCCGTAGGATACCCGCGCCGACTGCACGATGCGTTCATCGCCGCCGAGATAGTCCACCAGACGCACGAAGCCCTTGTCGAGTACGCGAAACTCCCGGTCGAGGATTCCCTCGGCCTCAGGAACGACGCTATGTGCCATGTCACTGTCCTCCCCTCTCGTCGGGAAAGGATAGCAGCTCCCGCAGTCTTAGTCCAAGGCGGCGGCTATGCGTACTCGCTCGGAGCGCCACGTAACTTCCTGCAGCGCGTTCCGCCTGACCACGTAGTAGCGCTTCCACCGCGGGTCGATATCGCTTCGGATGAGCTCGTCGAGGCGTCGCACCACCATGCCGTGATCGGGGTCACGATAGTTTGCCGCGAGCAGGGGATCGTGATGGAGGACGAGGCGCTCCTGCCCGTCGTCGCCGCGCTCCCAGCGGGCGCGTACGCGGAAGAGGGGAGTGTCGCCCGTGTGAGCCCGCGGGGTTCCCGCGTGCTCGGGCCCGAGCCGCCATGTCTGCCCCGAGATGAAGTTGCCGGTGGAGTGCAGGATGAGGGCCGGGCTCCCGTCCGCCCGCTCGATGTAATGCCAGGGCTGCACCACATGGGGATGATGCGACCACACGACATCCGCGCCGGCGCGAGCCAGCCGCTCGAAGAAGGCTGCCTTTGCCGGATCGGGCTCGAGCGCATACTCCCGACCACCGTGATAGGACACGATGAAGAGATCGAACCCCAGAGCGCGAAGGGAGACCCACTCCGCGAAGGCTGCCGCCGCGGCGGTGTCCCTGTAATCGACGAGCTGCACGAGCTCCCGGCCCTCCCCCACGTTGAGCATCTGCGTGACCGCGACGAATCCGATTCGTCGCCCGCCGGCACGAAGCTCGGTTACCGCGAGCTCCTCCCCGCCGTTCTGCCGGGTTCCGTTCGATGCAAGCCCGTGGCTGGCGGCCAGAAGGGCCAGGGCGGATCGTGTCTCGGCGACACCGCCGGCTCCCCAGTCGGTGACGTGGTTGTTGGCCACCGAGAACACATCCACACCGGCATCCGCCGCCGCCCGCGCATACTCGGGGTGGACGTTGAAGCGGGGATAGCTCGCGTAGGGACGGGACGAGACGACCGGCGTTTCGAGGTTCGCAAACGTAAGATCATCGGCAAGCAGTTCGTCCTGCACGTCGTCGTAGATGCGCCCGTAGTCGGCCATGGAGAAGTTCACCGTGTGGGCCATGATGTCGCCGAGAAAGGTCAGCGAGAGCTCGTCCGACTCATCGCCCCCGCGGGGCACTGCCGGCCCCGCCGGCCCGGGCTCCGCGTACGGGCGCGCCGCAGCGCTCGCGCTGTCGGCGTCCGCCGCGATGTCGGCCTGGCCGGCGTCGGCTGCCTCGGCGAGGCGGTCCGGGTTCTCCCGTGCGGGCGACAGGACCAGCATCGCAACGGCTGCAACGATCACCAGCGCAGGCGGTATCGCCAGCACCGGAAGATCGAGCGGAATAAGGTATCGCTTGAACAGCAGGCGACTCACCCCGTGATTATCGGGTGAGTTTTCGCGCCGTGTCCAGTGTCGCGCCGGCCCGAATTAATGTATGTTACCTCCCGAGCTATGAGAGCATCGAGCATCATTGTCACGGGACTGATCATCATGAGCATATTCACCGCGGTCGGCCGGGCGGAGGCCCAGCAGGACCTCGTACGCGTGTACGGAGAGCGCAACGAGGAGGACGGCTACGACTTCTTTGCCGACAGCGCCCACGTCATCGAGACGTATGTGACGGTGGACTTTCGAAGCCTCACCAATCTCGAGGCCGATTTCGACCTTCCGTACAGCCGCACGCTCGAGCCCGGCGCGGAGCGGGTGTACCTCTTCACCCTCGACCTCGACGATCCGAAGAAGCGCCGCGGCTATAGCGTCTCCTACTCGTTTGCCCGTGGTGATCCCGCCGCGGCCGATCACGACGATTCACACCGCTATCTCTTCCCCTTCGCACACGGAACCAAGCACCGCGTCACGCAGGGCTATCAGGGCGAGTTCACTCACTTCGGTGAGAACGAGTACGCGATCGACTTCGATCTCGAGCCGGGCACGCCGGTGCATGCGGCACGCGACGGGCTCGTGGTGGAAGTGAAGGAGGACTCGCGTATCGGCGGCCCATCGGCCCGATACGGCGAGCATGGAAACTACATCCTCGTCGCCCACGATGACGGGTCCTTCGCCAACTACGTCCATCTGCGGCCCCGGGGAAGCATCGTCGAGGTGGGGGACCGCGTGGCCGCCGGGCAGCACATCGGCTACAGCGGCAACACCGGCCGCAGTGCCGGTCCCCATCTTCATTTCGATGTTCGCGTTCCGCTCGAGGACGGGACGATGCAGTCCATTCCGGTCCTGTTTCGCGGACACGCAGGCTCCGTCTCGGCGGAGGAGGGGCGCTACTACTACGCGCGCCATCCAGGTGGCGAGCCCTTCGAGGCCGTCTTCGGCCGGGACCTCGCCGCCGCGGACTTCGAGTCCCACAGTGCGGAAGTTCCGCTCAACCGCCAGGTGGAGTTCCGCACCGAGCAGGTGGACGCGACCTATATCGCTTTCATTCGAAACGGCTACGATCGGGCCGTGGATGTGACGATGACCGTCTCCGGCCGCGGCGTTGCCGCAACTGCGGACCTTCCGAAGCGGATGCGCGTTCCCGCGCAGACGGAGCGCTTTTTCACCCTCATTCGGCCCGAGCCCGGCGCACGCGAGCTTCGCTACAGCCTGCAGGTACTCGAGGCAACGCTCGCCGGCGAGTGACGGCCGGCGGCGCGGCTCAGCCGTCGGCGTCGACGTAGTCCGCCAGGCGGGGGATCTCGGCGCCGAAGTTGTCCTCGATAATCCAGCGCGCGATGTCCAGCACCGGCCCCGGGCTCGCATCGATCAGGGTCGAGTCCGAGGTCGCAAGGAGATCCCCGGGTCGGCCCTTCAGCGCCTGATCGGCTGAGCGCACGAGCTGAAGCTCCAGCGTGTCACCGAGATCCGCCCAGGCCTTCCGCGCGGTGCCGATGTGGTCCCGGCTGTAGGTCACCGGCTCGTCGAAGTACACCACGATAAGGCTCGCGTGGAGCCCCCGAAAGCGCTCGCCGAGCTCCGAGACCGCGCGCCGGTAATCCTCCCCGGCGCGGAGGCGGCGTGCGGGGTTTCCCGCATCCCGCAGGTATCCGTCTGTCGCGATAAAGGTCGTGCGCCCCTGCAGATAGTTCACCACCGTGAAGAGCACGTTATGCCCGTCCACCGTGATCGTGAATCCCGCCGGGACGTCCGAGGGCTCTGTCAGCCGCCGGCGGCGGGCCTCGGCACGAGTCCGCGAGACGACACCCCGATAGAGGATGTTTCGCTCGGTGCCGGAGAGCCGGTATCTGTCACCGACGAGCTTCAGCACACCCTTCACCGGATAGCCGCGCTCCACGAAGAGCGCGTAGTCGGCGATTGCCTGTCGGAGGGCCGGCCGTATTGCGTCGTGGGGGCTCATTGGAAGAGAAAGATCATCTCGGGTCCTTCTTCGAGGGGACGACGGTCGTAGTAGCCGTATTCACCCAGAATTGAGAACCCGGATGCGGCGAGCCGCACCTGCATCTGGTATGGGAAGTAGTACTTGAGCGCGAAGGGGTCGCGCACGCTCTCGCGCCGGCCGTCGGCGTGCTCGACGTGAAAGCTCACTTCCGAATGGATGACCTGCTCGTCATGGTCTACCCCGAGCCCGGTGCGCATGCGGGTGATCACCTCGCCGGTCTCGGGCATGCGGCGCACCCAGTCGACCTGCTCGCCGACCCAGCTCGCGTCGGGCTCGCCGTGGACGGCGAAGAGGTCGATAACGGCCGTGCCGCCGGGCATGAGGTGGCGACGGATGCCGGCAAGCGCCCCGGCTATCTCCTCCTCGTCGGTGAGGGCCTGGAAGGAGCGAAAGGGCACGATGACGAGGGGAAAGCGCCGCTTCACGTCGAAGTCCGCCATGTCGTCGCGATGGAGGTGGATGCGGCGCGATATCTCCATCGGCAGCCGGTTGAGCTTCGACTGCAGTACCCCGAGCATCTCGCGGGAGAGATCGAACCCGTAGACCTCGTATCCGGCGCGGGCGAGCGGAATGGTCACACGCCCGGTGCCGCAGGCAAGCTCGAGAATCGGGCCTCCCGTTTCGGCGGCAAGCTGCAGATAGAACTCGACATCCTGGTGCGGATACCAGGCGAGGTCGAGGTCATAGAAACGGGAGGTCTGCCGGAAGAGGTTGGGCTGTTGATGTAATCGTGGACTTCTCATTGTATCCCCCGCAGACGCTCCTGCCGCGTCATTCCAGCCGGGCCTCCAGCACCCGCCAGCTGACCTCGTCGCCGGGTTCGAACGTGTACTCCAGCAGCATCCCGCCCTGCACGTGACCGTCGGTGAACTCAGCGTAGACCCAGCGGTCGGAGAGGATGTAGATGCCGTCGGGGTCGTAGAAATCCATGGTGCCGCCGAGCTGTCCCTCGAAGGGAATGAGCTCCTCGCGGTCCATGAGGTCGCCCTTGAGACGCGCGGCGAGCTCCTGCGGGTCCTGCGCCGGGTAGCTGCGCCGGACCTGCGGGCCGAGCGGGGACTCGATTTCCCCCTCGCCGGCCGCCGGGGGCCCTGCGGATCCCGGGCCCCCCGCGGGCACCGGGACCGCCGGCGCGTCGCCGCGAGTGACCAGCAGAATGATGAGCACCGCAAGTGCCACCGCCACGAGTGCATTCAATACGGCAAGCAGAACGACACGTCCGTTCATCCCGCCCATGATACCGCCGGCGGCCCGATTTCGGCTACCGCGCGGTGGATGAAGGGCGTGAGAAGCTCGACGAGCTGCTCGTGCTCGATGAGAAAGCCGTCGTGGCCGGCGTCGGAGCGGATGACGCCGTACTCGGCGCCGGGAATGGCACGGGCAAGCTCGAGCTGCTCGTGGGCGGGGTAGAGCACGTCCGAGCTCACGCTCAGTACCAGCGCCGGCTGCCGGATGCGCGAGAGCACCTCGCGGTAATCGCCGCGGTCGCGGCCGACGTCGTGGGTATCCATGAGCCGCGTCATCTCGATGTAGCAGTTTGCATCGAAGCGGTCGACGAGCTTGTGGCCCTGGTAGTCGAGGTAGCTTTCGACTTCGAACCGCGGCTCCTCCTCTTCGGTGCGCCGTCGCCCGAAGCGCTCGGTGAAAGACGGGCTGCTGCGGTAGGAGATCATGGCGAACTGCCGGGCAAGGCCGAGGCCGCTTCGGGGCTGCTCGCTGTACTCCCCGCCCTGCCAGGCCGGGTCGGAGGTGATGGCGGCCCGCTGCGTGGCGCTGATCCCGATACACCACGGCGAGTGCTTCGCGGTGCTTCCGATCGTCACGATCGAGCCCACGAGCTCGGGGTACATGATGGCCCACTCGAGCGCCATGTGCCCGCCGAGGGAGACGCCGACCACGCTGTGGATGCGGCGGATGCCGAGGGCATCGACGAGGCGCTTGTGGGCGTGAACCGTGTCGCGAATGGTTACCGCGGGAAACTCCCGCGGTGAGCGCCCTTCACGTGCGTAGGTCAGCGGGCTCGTCGATCCGTACGGCGAGGCGAGGGAGTTGATGCAGACGATGAAGTACTCCGTCGGGTCGAGCGCGCGCCCCTCGCCGAGAAGGCCGCCCCACCATTCGGAGATGTCGGAGTTCGCGGTGAAACCGTGTGCCACGATGACGACGTTGTCGCCCCCCTCGTTGAGCTCGCCCCAGGTGGTGTAGGCAAGCTCGAGCGGGGAGAGTGTCTCCCCGCTTTCGAGCTGCAGCGGCTCGGGGTCCGTCCAGACCTCCCCGGTGTGAAAGGCATGGTATCTGTCGATCATAGCTCAGCTCCTCGCCCCCTCCGGCGCGAGTACGCGCGAGAAGGCCTGGTCGAAGTCCGCCTTGATGTCGTCTATGTGCTCGATACCAACGGACACGCGGATCATCTCGGGACGTACGCCTGCCGAGATCTGTTCGGCCTCCTCGAGCTGCGAGTGCGTCGTGGAGGCCGGATGTATCACCAGGGTCTTCGCATCACCGACGTTGGCGAGGTGGCTTGCAAGCTCGACCGAATCGATGAAGTTGCGCCCGGCCTCCGTGCCGCCGCGAATGCCGAAAGAAAGCATCGCGCCAAACCCGTGGGAGAGGTAGCGCTTCGCCGCCTCGTGGCTCGGGTGCGCCGGGAGTCCCGGATAGTTCACCCACTCGACCTCCTCGCGACTCTCGAGCCACTTCGCGAGCTCGAGCGCGTTCTCAGTGTGCCGGTCGAGGCGCAGCGAAAGCGTCTCCAGGCCCTGCAGCAGCAGGAAGGAGTTGAACGGAGAGGGCGCCGGGCCGAAGTCCCGCAGGCCCTCCACACGCGCGCGTACGGCGAGGGCGATGTTTCCGAAGGGGCTTTGCGCGCCGAAGGTCTCCCAGAAGTTGATCCCGTGGTAGCCCGGCGAGGGCTCGGAGAAGTAGGGGAACTTGCCGTTCCCCCAGTCGAAGCTCCCGGCATCGACGAGCACGCCGCCGATCGCGGTGCCGTGCCCGCCGATCCATTTGGTCGCCGACTCCACCACGATGTCCGCCCCGTACTCGATGGGCCGACAGAGGTAGCCTCCGGCGCCGAAGGTGTTGTCCACGATGAAGGGGATGCCGGCTCCGTGGGCGATCTCGGCCAGCGCCTCGAAATCCGGCACGACGTAGCCGGGGTTGCCGATCGTCTCGGCGTAGAGCGCACGGGTGTCTGCGGTGATGGCCGCGCGAACCTCATCGAGATTGGTGATGTCCACGAAGGTCGTGTC